>JASHXW010000406.1 GCA_030043395.1 Streptosporangiaceae bacterium | reverse complement strand
CCGCGGTGCGGGACGCGAGGCACAACCTGCGGTCGACGCCGTGGGCCAGGGTGCACCGAGGCGACGCGGCAGAAGTACTCGGCCGGATTGGCCTGTCGGGAGCTGCGATCGCCGTCCTCGACCCGCCAAGGACCGGAGCCGACCGGGCTTTGATCAGCGCGTTGTGCGCCGGCGGCGAGACGCATCAGCTGCGCAGGATTGCCTACGTATCATGTGATCCGGCCACCCTGGCAAGGGACATCGCGGCTTTCAGCCGTTATGACTGGCAGCTGCAGGACCTGCGTGCCTTTGACGCCTTCCCGATGACGCATCACGTCGAATGCCTGGCGATCCTGGCGCCCGGGCCTGACCCGTTGACGGCCGACTGACCCGGACCCGGCGTACCGTGTCGCCCGGATTAGGGCAAGATGTCAGCATGCGACTGCGAATATTCACCGAGCCACAGCAGGGTGCCGATTTCGCGACCCTTCTCCGCCTTGCCAAGGCCACCGAGGATCTCGGCTTCGACGGCTTCTTCCGCTCCGATCACTACATGAAGATGGGAGACGTCAGCGGGCTGCCAGGCCCGACAGACGCGTGGCTCACGCTGGCCGGGCTTGCCACGGCGACCGAGCGAATCCGGCTCGGGACGCTCGTGTCGCCGGTCACCTTCCGCTACCCGGGCCCGCTCGCGATCAGCGTCGCGCAGGTGGACCAGATGAGTGGCGGCCGGGTCGAGCTTGGCCTGGGCACCGGCTGGTTCGACGCTGAGCACACCGCGTACGGGATCCCGTTCCCCGCGCTCGGCGATCGGTTCGACATGTTCGAGGAGCAGCTCGCCATCATTACCGGCCTCTGGGCGGCGCCTGCCGGCGAGCCATTCTCCTTCAGCGGCAAGCACTACACGGTCACCGATTCACCCGCACTGCCGAAGCCCGTTCAGCAGCCACGGCCGCCGGTCATCATCGGCGGCTGGGGACGCAAGCGCACACCGCGCCTGGCAGCCGCATATGCCGATGAGTTCAACTCGAGCTTCGGCTCGCTGTCAGATACTCAGGAAGCGTTTAACGCAGTGCGCTCTGCAATGCAGCACGCCGGCCGGCTCGAGTCCTCGATGATCTATTCGACCGCCCAGGTGGTGTGCTGCGGCCGCGACGAGGCCGAGATTGAGCGGCGGGCAGTCGTGACCGGCAACGGGGTCGGTCACCTGCGCGAGTATGGGCTGGCTGGCACGCCCGAGGAGATCGCGGCGAAGATCGGCAAGTTCGCCGAACTCGGCACGCAATGCATCTACCTGCAGGTACTTGACCTCACTGACATCGCTCACCTGGAGCTCATCGCCGCCGAGGTGCTGCCCGCGGTCGCCTAACAACCGTAGGAGGGGCCGGCGACGCCGGGCCCGGCTGCCGGATCGTCCACCATGCCGACGACCGGGCGGGTGACTCCGCCGAAATGGACGACGTACCAGACGCCCCGCCAGGAGATCAGGGACGCGATGCCAAATGAGCGCACCTGGCCGTGCTCGCGGTACACGACCCTGGACTGCCCGACATGCCAGTAACCGATGCTGTTGTAGCAGGCGCCAGGCACGATCCACGCAGCGCCCGGTGGTACGACGACGCGGAGCAGCCTGGCCGACCGGGCGTCGCGCCCGAGCAGAGCGTGCGCAGCCTTCACGTCGACCACGAAGTCGGCCCATAGTCGCGTGTGCCAGTCATACGCCGGGTCGGCGATCGCCTTGACCTGCTTGTATGCGGGTGAGCGGGAAGAACGCCGGCAAGGCAAGCCGGGGGTTGCCAGCCTGGACCGCCAGCCAGAGGTCAGTGACCATCGCGCGGAACAGCGGACCTGAAGCCCGGGGATGGACCATGGTCTGGTGCAGCGACCCGGCGCCCGGCGCGACCGGGAGCGGCGCAGATCTTCCCGGTGACGGTGACGGGGACGCGGAGGGGGACGGTGAGGGCCTCGCCGGCTTGCTGGCCAGCACGGTCCGCGACGGCCTTGCCGCGTGCCCGGACGCGGCAGGACCGGCAGGCGAGCAGCCAGTCAGCGCCACCGCGCAGCACCCTGCAAGGCACGCGGTCCTCGCCGCGATCCGCAACCTCATCGGCCTTCCGCATCGGGGTCCGTGGGCCAGAACGGGCCGAGCATAGCCGGTGCCGTCCCGTTCCGGCCTCGAACGTGACTGAAGGTCCTCGCGGTGGCGGTCCTCCCTCAGGACTGGCTGACCGGCTCGCCTCCCGGCACGTCTGAGTGGGCCCGGTCGCTGCGGACCGTGATCGTGACGGCTGCCAGGATCCCCGCCGCCGCGACCAGCCCCGCCGACACGTACAGGGCAAGGTGCAGGCCCGACTCGAACGCCGTGTACGTGGCGTGGATGACCTCGCGGACGAGCTGGCCTTCGCCGGCCGGCCCCCGGTTGGAGCCATGTCCGCTGGACGGCTCCTGGCCGGTGAGCACGCCGTTGATCACGACGGGCATGACGGCAGCCCGGACGTTGGCCGGGATCAGGTGCGTCAGGCTGACGACCAGCGCCGTTTTCAGCTTGCCGATCACGACCGCGCCGAGCACGGCCACGCCCATGACCGCGCCGACCTCGCGACTTGTGTTCGTGCTGGACGCGGCCATGCCGGATCGTTCCGGCGGGACGGCGGCTAGCACTGAGGAGGTGATCGGGACGACGCAGGTGCCGATCCCGATCCCGGTCAGCGCGAGCGCGGAGGCTAGCGGCAGGTAGGCAGGACTCGGGCTGATGACGAAGTTGGTCCACAGCAGGCCAATGGTGAAGAAGGCGCAGCCCGCGACGATCGACCAGCGGACGCCGACATGCCCGGTCCAGCGTCCGGCGAGCAGCGAGGCCAGGATCATGAGCACCGTCATCGGCAAGAACACCTCGGCGATCTGGCCGCCGTTATAGCCGCTGACTTCCTCGAGGAACAGCGCCGTGAAGAAGAAGATCGCGAATGTCGCGAAATAGGCGCAGAATGCGACGACATTCGGTGTCGCGAACCGGGGCAGCCGCAGGAACCGCAAGTCGAGCAGCGGATGCGGGGCGCGGCTTTCCCACCACAAGAAGGCGACGAGGGCGACGGCGCTCACGCACAGCAGCGGGATCACTTCGTCGGAAGCGAAGCCGACGGTCTCCGCGTTGATGACCGCGAAAATCAGCGAAGCCAGCGCCGCCGCGCCGAACAGCGCGCCGGGGATGTCGATCCGCCTGGCGTCGGGGTCGGAGTTCTCCGGCAGGTACTTCGATGCCAGGACCAGGGCGGCCAGGCCGAACAGGACGTCGAAGAAGAAGATCGCCCGCCAGCCCTGGTTAGTCCAGCCATGGAACCGGCTGGTCAGGTAGACCAGCCCGCCGCCGATCACCGGGCCGAGAGCCAGCGAGAAGCCGGACACAGCCGCCCAGACGCCGAGCGCCCGGTTCCTGCTGGTGTATTCAGGGTAAAGGTGGCGCAGCATGGACAGCGTGCCTGGCTCGCTCGCGGCCGCGCCCAGGCCCATGACCGCCCGGCCGGACAGCAGGATGGCGAGCGCGGACGACGCCGAGATGGTCACCGACAGTCCTGCCATCAGGGCGCCGACGCAATACACGCACACGCCGACGAGCATCACCTTCTTGCGGCCGAACTGATCGCCGACGGTTCCGAACACGAGCATCGTGCTGGCGAAGGTCAGCGCGTACGCTCCTACGACCCATTGCAGCGAGGAGACGCCGGCATGCAATTCGGTCTGTATTCCGGCGAGGGCGACGCTCACCACCGTGATGTCAAGGAAGGTGATGAAAAGGACGCCGCAGAGCGTGGCGAGCGCGATCCGCCTGCGGCGGCCGGTCACCAGCACTTCCTCCTGCGTAGCCGTGCCGTACGGAGCGGCCGCGACTATCGCCTGCCCGTTCGGAGCCTGCGCGCTGGCTGACTGGCCATCTGGCGCGCCGTGACCGTTGGCGCCGTGCCCGTCTGGCGTGCCGGGGAACGAGCCCAGCGCGGTGGCTATCTCGCCCACCGCCCAGGTGCTTTCCTCGAGCGTGAACGCCGAGCTAGCCGCGAACGACGATGCGACCAGCCTGGTCGCGGCCTCGCTGTCCAGGCCGCGGGCCAGGTGGTCGCTGTAGGACTCCGATAGGTGCTCCCGTGCGGCCGCTACCAGGATGCTCGTCTCGTGCGGCGCCTGCGGAAGCAGATCCGCGAGCATGCTGTCCATGAGGTTCGGGTCCGACAGCGTCTGCGCACCGTGACTCGCGACGATCTCGTGCAGTGCTGCTCGGACGGCATCGGCGTTGGGTGGTGGTGCGTCAGGCATCTGGCCTCTCTCTAGGCAGCTACCGTCCGGGGGTATTCGCGTCCTGCAGCTGGTTCGGACGGTTCGTAACGGTCACTTCGTCCTTGATGATCAGATTACGTACGACCTAATGCCCGATCTAGTCCCCCCTTACCCCTTGCAGGCCGCCGGCAGCCCCGATGTCTTGTTGTTGTTCTCGAGCTTCAGCAGGCCGCAGAAGCTCACGAGCCCCACCTTCCACACGCCGTCCTGGTAAACCGCCACGCCGTGCTGGTCCTTCAGCACCGCGCTGCCGTTGATCAGGATGTCGTAGGTGACCGCTGCCTGGCTGGTACCGGTCAGGCTGACAGCCGTGGCCTTCGAGGTGGCCTCTTTGGCCAGCAGCGACTTGGACTGCGCATTGATGACGGCGGTGAATTCCGTCCCATCCTGCAGCAGCGCGATCCGGCGTGGGTTAGGCGACTTGGCATCGAAGAAGGTCGCCCAGTTCGCCTCGATCGCCGCGACCGCCCCGGATCCAGTGGTCGGCTCGCCCGACGACGTAGGCGTCGAGGTGGGTGTCGAGGTGTGCGCGGGCGTAGAAGCTTTCGTGCTTGGACTGGTGCTGCTACTACACGCGGTTACGACGAGACCGAGGGTAACGATAAGCGCCGCGGTGAGCGCGGTGCGCGATTCGCGAAAATGCATACTTACCATAACAACATTATGCCCGCGTCAACTCCGGGGTGAATCATCGCGTCTCTGTTTTGCCTGAGGAGTTGCTGAATCCCCGATGCCAGCCCAGGGGTCGTAGTCGACTTCGAGTTCCTCTTGCCCGGGGCGCTGATCTGCGGGAACGTTGCGCAGGTTGAGCCGGATCCTGGTCCAGGTGGACGAGCGCCCGCGCATCGAGTCGACCAGGATGTCGGCGGGCTCCAGCAGCGCGGCGACCTGCGGGTGCCGCTGCTTCCAGCGGTCCAGGCCGGCCAGCGCCTGCGCCTGGCTAGCCGCCCGCGCGACCTCGATCAGCGGCATGGTCGTCCGGCGCCTGCCGCTTGCCCCGTAGCTCTTGCCGGGCGCCGCCGGGGCGACCGCGCCACTCTGGGCCGGGCTCGTGCCGCCAGGGCCCTCCGGTCCGCTCCGCGCGGCAGGCCGGCGCTTGGACGGCTGCACTCGCGGCGCCTCGCCGTCGGCCTTGGTGAAGTGCGGCGGCCACGGGGCGTCGGGCAGCCCGGCTTGCTTGTCGCGCTCGGCCAGGCCGAGCAGTGGCTCGAGCGAGCCTGCGGCCGCGTCGATGCCGGCCCATGGGTCCCCCATGCACGCCAGCCGCTGCGGCACCGTGCGGATAGTGAAGGCGTCAGGGTCACAGCCAGGGACCTCGTCCCAGGTCAGGGGCGTCGACACCCGGGCGAGCGGGACCGGCCTGATGGAGTATGCGCTGGCCACCGTCCTGTCCTTGGCGTTCTGGTTGTAGTCGATGAAGACGCCGTGCCGCTCTTCCTTCCACCATCTCGAGGTCGCGATATCAGGGGCACGACGCTCGATCTCCCTGGCGAGGGCGACGGCGCAGGCCCGCACCTGCGCGAAGGTCCAGCGCGGCTCGATCCTGGCGTAGATATGAAAGCCCCGTGAACCTGACGTCTTCGGCCATGCGATCAGCCCGAAGTCAGACATGGCCTCCCGCGCGACCACCGCCACGTCGAGTATCTGCTGGTATGCGATTCCCGGGACGGGGTCCAGGTCCACTCTCAGCTCGTCGGGGTAATCCAGGCGTGAGGCGAGCACCGGGTGCGGGTTGAGGTCGATGCAGCCGAGGTTCGCAACCCAGGCGAGCCCGGCGGCGTCGGTGACTACCACCTCCTCCGCGCTGCGGCCGGACGGGAAACGCAGTTCGACGGTCTGGATCCAGTCCGGCCGCGATGACGGCGCCCGCTTCTGGAAGAAGGCCTCTCCGTCGGCTCCGTGCACATAGCGCTTGAGCACCATTGGCCGGCCCGCAACGCCGCGCAGGGCACCGTCGGCGACGGCAAGGTAATAGCGGACAACATCCAGCTTGGTGACTGCGTTTGCGGGAAAATAGACTTTTCCCGGATTCGTGATCGTCACCTGGCGCCCGGAGACCTCGATGGTCTCCTTCGGATCGGCCATGACGTCACCATAACCAACCGCCTTGTGGCAGCCCGTCAGATCCTGGCGCGCGCCTTGCGCATGCCCTGGTTAGCCAGCGAATCGGCGCGCTCGTTCCCGGGGTCGCCAGCGTGGCCTTTCACCCACAGCCAGGTCACCTGATGGCGCGCGACCGCGGTGTCGAGTCGCTGCCACAAGTCGGCGTTCTTTACCGGCTTGCGGTCCGCGGTCCGCCAGCCGTTGCGCTTCCAGTTCGGCAGCCAGGAGGTAACCCCGTTGCGCAGGTAGGAGCTGTCGGTGTGCAGGCGCACGACCGACGGGCGGGTCAGCGCCTCCAGCGCCCGGATGGCGGCCATCAGCTCCATCCGGTTGTTCGTGGTCCCGCCGGGCTCGCCGCCGCAGATCTCCTTCTCCCGCGAGCCGTACATCAGCACCGCGCCCCAGCCTCCCGGGCCAGGATTGCCCGAGCAGGCGCCGTCGGTGTAGATCTCCACGATCTCACCGGGTGTGCTCTTGCTCTCGGCCATGGCGTGATGGGCGCGGTCAGGCGAGTTCCGCCAGGCGCCTGGCCAGCGGAGCGAGCACGCCAGGATCGCAGTGGTTGGGCAGGCCGATAACGGCCATGTCCGCGCCAGCGGCCCGGTATCCCTCGATGTCCTTGCACACCGCGTCGATGTCGGCCTCGCTCTCGCCATCCAGCCTGACGTTGACCGAGCAGGTGATCTCGGCCTTGTCGCGCCCGAGGTCGGAACAGTGCTCGAGCAGCGTCTGCTTCAGGTCGAGCCACTCCTGCGGGTTCGCGGTGATCGCGTTCCACTGCTGCGCCCATCGCGCCGTGGTCCGCAGCGTCCGCTTCCTGCCCTTCCCGCCGATGGTGATCGGCGGATGCGGGCGCTGCACTGGCTTCGGCTCGCAGTAGGCGTTCGTGAGCTGGACATAGCGACCGGCGACGTTCGTGGTCGGCTGGGTCAGCAGCGCCACGATGGCCTCGACGCCCTCGTCGAACCGGTCGAATCGCTCGCGCAACGGCGGCAGCTCGATTCCGTACGCGTCGCATTCCTGCTGATTCCAGCCCGCACCGAGCCCCAGCTCGAGCCGCCCGCCGGAGATCACGTCCGTGGTCGCGGCCATGTTCGCCATGACCGCGGGATGCCGGTAGATCATGCCGCTGACCTGGCAGCCAATCCGGATCCGGCTGGTCGCCTCGGCCAGCGCGGCGAGCATCGTCCAGCCTTCCAGGTTCGGGCCAGTATGGTCGCCGGTCAGCGGATAGAAATGGTCCCAGTTCCAGGCCGACTCGAACAGCTCGATCTCGTCTGCGGCCAGCCACACCGCGCGCATCTCCGCCCAGGTCTGGTGCTCGGGCCTGGTCTTGACCGCGAAGCGCATGAAAGCACCTTTCTGTCAGGCAACGGCTGCCAGGCTAACCGGCGGTTACGTCAGGGACTGTATCGATCTGGCCGGCGATCATTTCGCGCTCGCCTTGCTCGCTGATGTCGTCGAGCGCCTCGCGCGCCATTCGCAGGTAATCGTCCCGCTCGGGCTGGTTGCCTGCGGCCGCGTGCGCCCGGGCTAGCCCCTCCAGGGCGGACGCACGCATCCAGTCGGGCATGTCGCCAGCGGCAGTCCGCTCCATGGCGGAACTAGCGAACTCAAGCGCGAGGTCACCGTAGCCGAGCAGGCTCGCGACGTGGCCGACCTGCCAGTCGGAGATAGCCCTGTTCTGCTCGGTGCCGACCTTGTCCCAGTGCCACCAAGCCGCGCACGCGGTGATCAGCATCAGGCGGTCCTGCTCCGGAGTCCGCTCCGGGTTGTCGATGAGTTCCCACGCCTGGTTGAAGATCTGCTTGCTCAGCTTCCGCTGGGCCTCGTCGTCGTTCTGCTCCGTCATGGCGCCTAGTCAATCAGTTCATCGGCGGCGGCGCCGAATACCGCGGTATGGGCGTCCACATCGGCCTCCGTTGTGGCCGGGCACATCAGCGCCATGTTGTGAAACGGCGTGATCAGCACGCCGCGGTTCGCCATGTACAGGTGCAGGTACTCATCCAGAGCCGGGTCCGCCGCGGCCTGCGACTCGCCGCCCGTCCGCGGCGGTTCGGGGCAGAAGCGGTACTCGGCGCGGGCGCCGAGCTGCACGATGCACCAAGGCAGCCGTCGCGTCTCGATCACGCCGCGCACCCCAGCGGTGAACCGGTCGGCCAGGTCGATCATCGAAGCGAAGGCGTCATCGGTGAGCACCTGATCCAGCGTCAGCCGCATCGCGGCGACTGACAGCGCGTTGCCAGCAAGCGTGCCGCCGACGCCACCGGTGTCGACGATGTCCGCCGACTCGTCGGCCAGGATCGACTCGGCAAGCTCGGCCGACAGCCCGAACCCTCCGCAGGGGATGCCACCGCCGATCGACTTCCCGATTGTCACGATGTCAGGCTCGAGGTTCCAGGCTCTGGTGCACCCACCTGGTCCGGCGCTGAAAGTATGCGTCTCGTCGTTGATCAGCAGCGTCCCGTAGCTCCTGGTCAGCTCCCGGACTGCCGCGAGGTAGCCGGGCTCGGGCAGCACGATGCCGACGTTGGTGAGGGCCGGCTCCATCAGCAGCGCCGCGACATCGCGGTGCGCGAGCTCGCGCTCCAGCCCATCGAGGTCATTGAACTCAGCCACGCGGGTGGTCAGAGCAGGGTCCACCGGCGCGCCGGTGTTGCCCGGCCGGCTCTGCGCGCCATGCGGGGTGGCGATGACGAACGACTCGTCCACGCTGCCGTGGTAGCAGTAGGAGAACACCGCCGCCTTAGGCCGTCCGGTGATCTGCCGTGCGATTCGCAGTGCCCAGCGGTTGGCGTCGGTCGCCGACAGCGTGAAGCTCCAGTGCGTGGGACCGAACCTGCGCGCCAGCTCCGCGCCGACCCAGGCGGCGTCCTCGGTCGGGAGCATGGTCGTGGCCCCGCCGAGCTCGCCGAAGCGACGAGCTACTGCGGCCTGCGCCGGACCGGGGGAGTGGCCGGCCATCGCTCCGGTGTCGCCGAGGCAGAAGTCGGCGAACGTGTTCCCGTCGAGATCGGTCAGGCGCGCGCCGTGCGCGGTCGCAAGGTACAGCGGAAAGCCACCGGGCCACATCCGCATCCAGGTCATCGGGACGCCGCCAAGCAGGTGCGCGCCGGCCTGCGAGTAGGCGCGTTGCGAGGTTGGGTGCAGGGTGGCATAGTGCTGCCGCTCCCGGTCGATCAGCCGGCTTAGCCGGTCCGCGTCGATCGGCTCGGGTCCCGCTAGCTGGCCCGCACGCTGGCTGTCCGACATGATGTGACCTCCGGCCTTGCCTACGGAATCCGGTCTGGCCAGAATTATCGCGCTCATGATCACCAGGTCTATCGGCCGGCGTCCGCGGGTGGTGGCGCCTAGACTGGCGCGATGTCATCGCCAGGCGCCGGACCCGACTATTCCCCGGCAACTGCGGTGCTCCGGCGGGTCTTCGGCTACGACTCCTACCGCGGCTTCCAGCGCGAGGCCATCGAGCACGTCATCGGCGGCGGCGACGCGCTGGTCCTGATGCCGACCGGAGGCGGCAAGTCGCTGTGCTACC
>JASHXW010000405.1 GCA_030043395.1 Streptosporangiaceae bacterium | reverse complement strand
AGCGTGAAGCTCTCCCGGGCCGAGCACGAGGTGCATGCTGAGGGTTCCGGTACCGGGCTCATCGACGCGGAGTGCCAGTCGATCTCGCGGGCGACCGGCGTGCGGGCGCGGGTCGTCGCGTTCCGGGCTTACTCAGTCGGCCCGGGCAGCGAGGCCGTCGCAGAGGTCGAGCTCGAGGTGGAGATGCCGGGCAGCAGGGTCGCGGTCCGAGGGTCGTCCGCCGATGTCGTGGAGGCCGCCGGGCGTGCCTTCGTCGCGGCCCTGAACCAGTACAACGCGAAGCGGCGAGCGCGGGGCTGAGCTCACTGAGATACCGGTGGCCGCGAGCGCGACCGCGCCGCGGGATCGACTCCTCGAGCCGACCCGCGGCCCTGTTAGCGAAGGCAAGCTTGTTACGCGATGTCCGCGTGCCTGCGCCGTTGCGTGGCCTGTCCGAGCTATACCACTATTGGCTGCGTGCAGTCTTCCGGGTGGATCAGGCGACATGTCGTCCGAGTCGTTTCCGATGAGTACCTCGATCTTTACATCCTGGGCCTAGCCGCGCTGACCTTCACGATCTTGGGCGTCGTTGGAATCGCCAGCATCAAGGTGCTGGCTTCGGTCACGCTGGCATTCCTTGCCGTACTTGCGTATTCGCAGATCCGTTCCCGCCGGCAGGTGACCGAAATCGCCAGAGCGCAGCGCTCCGACCCGTTGTCCATCTTCCGGTCCGAGTTCCCGGACGATCTGGAGAACCGGCGAGCGTCGGCATCCAGCCTCCTGCTCATCGGCATGTCGATGACCAGGACCGTCCAGGGCGGATCGCTGACCGTGTTGAGGCAGATGTTGCGGTCTGGAGGGAGGATTCGCGTTCTGCTGCTCGATCCAACAGACGAAGGCCTCGTGCGCGCGGCCTTTACTAATAGGCCACATGGCATCACCGCGGACCGGCTCAGGCGGCGGATCGAGGCCACTCTTGATGAGCTCGCGGACTTGCGTGACGGTACGGGCGGCGAACTGGAGATTCGAGTGGCGCGGTTTATCCCGCCCATGGGCATGAACGCTGTAGACGTTGAGGGCCCGAACGGCCTGATCATCTTGCAGCACTACGAACACCGGCCAGTTCGTGAACCCGCCCCGATCTTCGCGGTTACGCCGAGGGACGGATTGTGGTACGAGCACTTCAGAGCAGAGGCGGAGCGCTTGTGGGACGACGGGACTCCGTGGCCGCTGGCGCCGGTCGAGGCCCTGAGAAGATCCGCGCGTCCACTGTTCGTCGAGGAGTTCGGGCCTGAGCTCGAGGTCAGCATGGGCACCGCCCGGGAGCTGCTGATCACCGGCGTCGCTCGAAACGCGCTGATGGTCGGCAAGTATAAAAGGTTCGAGGACTGGCTCGGGAATGGCTGCCGCATCCGCATTCTTCTCCTCGAGCCGTCTTCCACTGCCATTACGGTAGCTGCGGAGCGGTACTACGCGGAAAGATCACCAGAGAGCACTCGCGACCGCATACTCCAGACTCTGCGGGTGCTAGCGGAACTGAAACGTGCCACTAACGGCGACCTGTCTGTGCGCCTTACCGCTCATCCTTTGGCCATGGGCGTGATCGCGGTGGACGCAAGCCCAGAGATCCGCTCCGATGACACGGCGCTTTTCGCTGAGTACTACACATACCAGGCCCCCGGTGAGCCTAAGTTTGTGCTTCAGCCCGCGGACGGGCGATGGTTTGAGAACTTGTATCAGGAGGCTGAAGCGCTCTGGGACGGCGCCGGTGACTACAACCTCGCCTCCTGACCAGTCGTTATGGCGCAAAGCTAGGTCCAGCGATGACAGACGACCGAGCATGCGCTGGGCCCGCCCGGGGGATCTCTCATGGTTCGTACCGCACGTCGATTACCGGCCACCGGACCCGGTATCTTGACAGCCGTGGCCGATCCAGGACGCGTACCTCGTCGTGCCGGACGGGTACTGGTGCTGAACAGTGCCGACCGGGTGCTGCTGCTGCATGGATTTGATCCAGTCCGGCCCGATGAGCCCTACTGGCTTGTCCCAGGCGGCGGCGCCAGTCCGGGCGAGAGCCTGGCCGAGGCGGCCGCGCGCGAGCTGCGCGAGGAGACCGGGATCTCGGCTAGTCCGGGCGAGCTCGGCGAACCGGTCTGGCATGAGGTAACCGAATTCAGCTTCGCCGGGATCGCCTACCGGATGGAGCAGGACTTCTTCCTGCTCAAGATCGCAGCGGCCGAGGTGTCGACGGACGGGATGGAACCGGACGAACGGGAGTACAACATCGGACACCGCTGGTGGTCCGTGGCCGAGCTGGCCGCTGCCACCGAGCCGTTCTACCCTGTTGCCCTACCCGAGCTGCTCGCCAGGATCAGCTGACTGGGCGAAGTTCATGCGAGCCTTGGCGGGCCCGTATATGGCACCACCGGCCTTGGTCACACCGCGGGCTACCGCCGCCACCAGCCGCCCCTCGGCCTCTGAGGTTGCCCCCGCTTTGACGGACAGGGCTGACGGCTTGGTCAGGCGGTCGATCGCGCGGGCGGTGCGCGGCGCGGCGGAGCGGTGGCTTTCTTACAACGCTAGCGGGCGATCGGCGGCTGGCTGTGCACCGGATGCTCCAGTGGTGCGTCTAGTGGGGTAGCGGCTGACTTGGCTGCGGCGGGGCGGCGGAGGAGCAAATGAGGGAGTTGCGGGTTCTGGCGGTGAAGGTGGGCGTGACTGTAGCGTGCGGCGCCGCCCTGGCAGTAGCGGGTGGCGCGGTGGCGGCGCGGGCGGTGGTCCCGGCAGTCAGTACGTGGGGTAGTGCGACGTTCGTGCCCGGGCTCGGCGTGCTGAACTCGGGCGGGAGCGCCGGGGTCGCGTCGGTGTCGTGCGCGTCGGCGGGTGACTGCGCGGCCGTCGGGAATTACACG
>JASHXW010000404.1 GCA_030043395.1 Streptosporangiaceae bacterium | reverse complement strand
GATCAGCGGGCTGAACCGGGTCGCCAGGCTGACCAAGAGCTAGCGGCTGCGCAAGTCCACCTGGACCCTGCCCGGCCCGCTGCCCGGGCGGGGTCTGGTACCGGAACCGAAGTTAGTGACGCTGGTGCCCTTGCCAGCACGCGCCTGGACGCTCGCCTCGACTAGGGCAGCGCCAGGCGCAAGATGGCTTCGCCGTTGTCATCGAGCTCGCCGGTCGGCACGAAGCCGAGCCGCTCGTAGAACCCGCCCGGCCCGCCATCGCCCGGTACCAGGCTGGTGAGCAGCTCCGCCGCGCCCTCAGCCCGCACCAGCTCCGCGACCTGCCGGACGACCTCCGAACCGTAGCCGCGGCCCTGGTACCGCTGGTCGATGAGCAGCTTCCACAAGAACCACGGCCCGATGATCTCCGGTGGTTGCGGCTCGCAATTCCAGCTCAGCATCACGAACCCCACCGGCACTTCGCCCGCGAAGACCGCCCTGAACCACGGCCTGGCATGGGGGTACTCCGCTGCGTCGGCGAGCGCGTCCTGTGCCGACCCGCCCACGAACCGCTCCTGCTGGGGCGTGACACGCAGGGCCAGGATCGCGTCTCGGTTCGCGTCGGTGATCTCGGTGAGAGTCACGGCCATGGCGTCAGGCTAGCGACCGATGACCTGACGGCACGGCCGAAGCCCGCTGCGACAGGAGCTCAGCTGCGACCCGGGCCCGGACAGCCAGCCGGCAGCCGGCCCGCCGCAAGCCCGCGCTTAATGGGTGGCACCCGCCGGTAAGCTGTCAGCATGCAACCGCTCCTCTCGTAACGGATGCCCGCGCCGCGCGAAGGCGTGCGCGATCGGCTGCCCTTTTTATCCCGTTAGAGAAGTTCTGAGAGCGAGCGATAACCCTGATGATCTCGGTCAGTGATCTTGAACTGCGCGCTGGCGCGCGCCTGCTGCTCGAGGCTGCCTCCTTCCAGGTCACTGCGGGGGACAAGATCGGGCTTGTCGGCAGGAACGGCGCTGGCAAGACCACGCTGCTGAAGGTGATGGCCGGCGAGGGCCAGCCAGCTGCCGGGGCGGTACGCACCAGCGGGACCACCGGCTACCTGCCGCAGGACACCAGGACTGGTGACCTCGATGTCCTGGCGATGGACCGGATACTGTCCGCTCGCGGCCTGGACGAGGTACTCGCGGCCATGCGGGCCGCGGAGGCTGGCATGGCCGATACGCACCCGGACAGGCGGGATGCAGCGGTGCGCCGTTACGGGCAGCTTGAGGAGCGGCTCACCGTGCTCGGCGGCTATGCCGCCGAGTCCGAGGCCGCCTCACTGGCGTCCAGCCTGGGCCTGCCCGGCAGGGTGCTCAAGCAGCAGTTGCGTACGCTGTCGGGAGGCCAGCGTCGCCGTGTCGAGCTGGCCAGGATCTTGTTCAGCGGCGCTTCCACGCTCCTGCTCGACGAGCCGACCAACCACCTCGACGCTGATTCGGTGACCTGGCTGCGCGATCATCTGCGAACCTTCCGCGGTGGCCTGGTCGTGGTCAGCCACGACACCGACCTGCTCAGCTCGCTGGTAACCAAGGTGCTCCACCTCGACGCCGACCGGGCAGCCATGGATATCTACAACCTCGGCTGGCAGGCCTACCTGGACCAGCGCGAGACAGACGCGAGGCGTCGCCGCCGCGAGCGCGTCAACGCCGAGCGGCAGGCAGCCGCGCTGCAGTCCCAAGCGGACAAGATGCGCGCCAAGGCGACAAAAGCGAAAGCCGCGCAAGGCATGGCCAAGCGCGCGGAGAAGCTGCTCGCTGACGTCAATGCCGACCGGCAGCCAGACCGCGTCGCCCGGCTGCGCTTCCCCGAGCCCGCGCACTGCGGCAGGGTGCCGCTGACCGCCGGCAGCCTGTCGAAGTCCTACGGATCGGTCGAGGTCTTCACCGATGTCGACATCGCTGTGGACAAGGGCGCCAGGATCGTCGTGCTCGGCCTGAACGGGGCCGGCAAGACCACGCTGCTGCGCCTGCTCGCCGGGGTCGAGCAGCCTGACACCGGAGAAGTCCGTCCAGGGCACGGCCTTCGGATTGGTTATTACGCCCAGGAACACGAGACGCTCGACAATGAGCGCAGCGTGCTCGACAACATGAAGACGGCAGCACCGGATATGACCGAGGCTGACCAGCGCGGCATTCTCGGATCGTTTCTTTTCTCCGGCGATGACGTGGCCAAGCCAGCCGGAGTGCTGTCCGGTGGCGAGAAGACGCGGCTTGCCCTGGCTCTGCTCGTGGTATCCGGGGCAAACGTGCTGCTCCTTGACGAGCCGACGAACAACCTCGACCCAGGTAGCAGGGCTGAGATCTTGTCTGCGCTGCGCCGTTATCGCGGGGCGATCGTCCTGGTAACTCACGACGAGGGCGCCGTTGAGGCGCTCGGGCCTGAGCGGGTTCTGCTGCTGCCTGACGGCGTCGAGGACCTGTGGAGCACGGATCTCGCTGACCTCGTAGCGCTCGCTTAACGGCACCCGAAGTCATAAGCGCACTGTTTTGCCTGCTCTGGCAGATAGGCGTGCTGATGGTCAGCAAATGTGGCGATCTTTTGCTGCCGTGTGGGTAGCCGTTCACGACTTCTTGGGTGATCATGGCCAGATACGCAGTGAAACGGAAACTGCGGAGCGGCGTCGCTATGGCGTTCATCGGGAGGAAGGCGTGACCGAGACCCTCAAGAAGGGCACTAGGGTGACCGGTGCCGATCGCACTAGGCTGGCGACTGACCTGCAGAAGCGATACAGCGCCGGTGAGAGCATCCGGGCACTGGCCTCGTCGACCGGCAGGTCGTACGGGTTTATCCACCGCATCCTGGCCGAGTCCGGCGTGCAGCTCCGCAGTCGCGGCGGCGCAACCAGGGGGCGCAAGGGGAACGGCTAGCGCATCGAGGCGGGGGCGTGACGGGAAGCCAGGCAGATTCCGGGGTAAGCGGGCTGCGGCTCGCAGTCAGCGGTGAGGTCGCGACCGTCACCATAGCCCGCCCAGAGCGTCGCAATGCAATGACTCCAGCGCTCTGGCATGGACTGGCGGCGATAGGCGCCAGTCTCCCGGAGCTGGTGAGGATCGTGGTGCTGCGCGGTGAGGGACCGTCGTTCTGCGCCGGCATCGACTTGCGCCTCCTGTCCGGCGAGGGCGTGCCCGGCGAAGACGCGATCGCCGGGCCCGCGGACGACGATTTCGAGGCCAGGGTGGCCGGATACCAGGCCGGATACCTGTGGCTGCGCGATCCGTCGATCGTGTCCATCGCCGCCGTCCAGGGTCACGCGATCGGCGCCGGGTTCCAGCTCGCGCTCTCCTGCGACCTGCGAATCCTCGCCGACGATGCCAGGTTGTGCATGAAGGAGCCGGCCCTTGGCCTGGTCCCCGACCTGACCGGCACTCATCCGCTTGTCAGCATCGTGGGCCTGCCGCGGGCCATCGAGTTGTGCCTCACCGCGCGCACCGTCAGCGCCCAGGAGGCCCTGCTGCTCAGGCTTGCCGAGCTAGTCGTGCCGGCCGCCGACCTCGATGCGGCAGTCGCTGACCTCGTAGCTGCCCTGCTCGCCACTGATTCCAGGGCCGCCAGGGCGACCAAGGCCCTGCTGCAGCAGGCTCCCGGTCATACCCTGGCGGAGCAGGCTGCCGCCGAGCGGCGAGCGCAAGCCGGACTGCTGCGCAGCCGCGTCTCAGGCTGACCCGGCAACCGCTCGCGCCTACTACGGCGCGGGTCCACCGGCAGCGCTGATCCGCCTCGGCTGCGCGGATTTCGCCTTGAGCTAACCGGGGAAGCTCCACGCCCCGAGAAGGGTTGCTCCGTCATGAGTTATGGCAACTGGCACGCGATGCGCTCGTTCGCGCGTGACCGGTCGGTGACGACGCAGCGGCTCAAGCCCGGCACCGTCCGTCGCATCTTCAGTTATGCCAGGCCGTACCGGCTCCACCTTGCTCTGTTCCTGCTGATCACCTCGCTCGACGCCGCGATCACGGTCGCCGTTCCGCTGCTCCTGCGCATGCTCATCGACAACGGGATCCTGCCGAGGAAGACCGGGGTGGTCCTGGCCATCGGGGCGGTGGTGGCCGGCCTGGCCATCTTCGACGCGCTGCTGACGATCGGCTCGCGCTGGTACTCCGCGCGAATCGGCGAGGGCCTGATCTATGACCTGCGCACCGAGGTCTTCAGCCACGTTCAGCGCCAGCCGATCGCGTTCTTCACCAGGGCGCAGACGGGCTCGCTGGTCAGCCGGCTGAACAGCGACGTCATCGGCGCTCAGCAGGCCCTGACCACGACGCTGTCCTCGGTCGTGGCCAAC
>JASHXW010000403.1 GCA_030043395.1 Streptosporangiaceae bacterium | reverse complement strand
GCGGTCGCGTTCAGCCCTGTAGCGGGAGTGCTTGCGACAACCTCGCGTGACCGCACGGCAAGGCTGTGGACCGTCAACCCGGCGAGCTCAGTGCCGCTCGTGTGAGCGCTTAGATCATGAAGGCTCGGGTTCGCCGCCAGCCGCGAACGACTCTCGCTCAAGGGGCAGGTCTGGTTAACGATCGGCCAAGTCAGGCTCGCTCCGTCCGCCAGCCTCCTGCGAGGCCCATCGCATGGACGGCGCTGGCGATGATGACAGTGGGATCCGTTGGCTACCTCGGATCGGCGCCCGCGATGTCGGTCTTCGGCCTGGCGTCGGTCTTCTTGTATGTCCTGCCCGCGGTCGTGTTCTTGCTGCCCGTCTCGCTGGTTGCCGCGGAACTTGCC
Organism: Streptosporangiaceae bacterium; assembly: GCA_030043395.1. The sequence goes on along the minus strand of JASHXW010000403.1, from coordinate 6,274 downwards.
TCAGGCTGGCCGGGCGGCATCTACAACTGGGTGCGCCAGGGCATCTCCGCTCCGATGGGCCTGCTCGCGGTGTGGTGCCAGTTCGCGCAGACGATCTTCTATTACCCGGCCCTTCTCGCTTACGTGGCCGGAACGCTTGCCTACGTCGTCGATCCGCGCCTGGCCGCCAACGGGGTCTACAACGCCGTCGTCATCATCGTCTTGTTCTGGGCTGGCGTGCTGGTGACCTCGCGTGGTCCAGGGCTCGTGGCGAGACTCTCGTCGCGCGGAACCCTGGTCGGCACGCTCATTCCCGGGGCAATCCTCGTTGGCCTGGGCATCGCGTACCTGGCCACGGGGCAGCATTCGGCGGCTCCCATGAACGCCAGTCACCTGCTGCCGGCCTGGAGCGGGATAGCCAGCATCGTCCTGATCGTCAACGGCTTCTTCACCTACGCAGGCGTCGAGGTCAACGCCGTGCATGTCGACGAGCTCAGTACCCCGGGCCGTGAGTACCCGAAGTCCATCTTCCTCGCCGTTGCGCTGGTCCTGGCTATCTTCATCCTGCCGACGCTCGCGATCGCATGGGTGATCCCCGCGCATCAGATCAGCTTCACCGCCGGCGTCATGCAGGCATTCAGCAGGTTGCTCGGGCACTTCGGTGCGGCGTTCGCCGTTCCGCTGATCGCGATCGCGCTGGCGGTCGGGGCGCTCGCTGGCATGATCGCGTGGCTGAACGGCCCGTCCGAAGGGCTGCTCCGTATCGGGCGCGAGCAGGGTTTTCTGCCGCCCCGCTTCCAGCAAGTCAATGCCAACGGCATCCAGATGCACATCATCGGCGCGCAGGGCGCCGTGATCACGCTGATCGCGCTGCTCTACGCGTTCGTGCCGGGCGTCTCGCGCGCCTACTGGATCTTCGCGGCGATGGCAACCCAGGTGTACCTGATCATGTACGTCCTGATGTTCATCGCGGCGGTGCGGCTACGTCGTTCGCAGCCCGACCAGCCACGCGGTTACCGAGCTCCCGCACTGGGCCTGCTCTGCCTGCTTGGCGGTGCGTCGTCAGTGGCTGCGCTGGTGATCGGGTTCGTTGCCCCATCGCAGGTCGGCCACTCGGACCCGCTCGTATACGCCTGCCTGATACTCGCGGGAATTCTCGCGATCGGAGTCCTCCCGCCGCTGCTGCTCGACCGGTTCCGCAAGCCAGGCTGGAAATCTACCGATAACCCGGCTCGCTTAGGAAGTCACCACCCCAGACCGCTGGCCGGAAGCTTTACCGCTGGGCTTCCTCGCGGGTGCGCGGTGGCGAGTGTCCCGTACGTAGATGACGCTCTGCCGGCCATCGCCGACACTGCGCCGCTCCAGCTCGAACAGTGTGGTCGCGGCCATCAGGTCGCTCAGCTTCGCATATCCCCAGCTGCGGGAGTCAAAGTCCGGCTGCTGCTTGGTCACGAGCGTGCCGACGTAGCCGAGCGGAGCCCAGCCGTCCTCGTCCGATGCCGCTTCCACCGCGTCGCGGAGCTGGCTCACCAGCGCGGCGTCGCGCTTGAGCTGAGCGGCAGACTCGCGCGGTACCGCTGCGGGAGGCGCGTCCGCCGGGCCGGCCACGTGGCTGTCCCTCTCCCGGCGCAGGTTCTCGATGTAGATGAACTTGTCGCAGGCTGCGACGAACGCCTTGGGTGTCTTGCGCTCGCCGAATCCGTAGACGGTCAGGCCGGACTCGCGCAGTCGGGAGGCCAGGCGGGTGAAGTCGCTGTCGCTTGACACCAGGCAGAACCCGTCGAACCTGCCCGAGTACAGCAGGTCCATGGCGTCGATCACCATCGCCGAGTCCGTGGCGTTCTTGCCGGTGGTGTAGGCGAATTGCTGCACCGGCTGGATCGACTGCGCGAGCAAATGATCCTTCCAGCCCCGCAGGCTCGTCCCGGTCCAGTCACCATAGGCCCGCTTGACGTGCGCGGTGCCGTACCTCGCGACCTCGGCGAGCAGCGCCTCTATGATGCTCGACTGGGCGTTGTCAGCGTCGATCAGCACCGCGAGCCTGGCCGCGTTGTCGCTCACTAAGGTCACCTTCCGCGGAGCGCTTGCTTGCTCATAGTGTATTCAATCAGATACACTCTGTCCGGTCTATTAGCTGGGAACGTGGGGCGCTGAAAATGCAATCCGCTGCGAGTTTGCTGGAGAGAGCACGCCGCCTCGCTGGGTTGTCACGATCAGAGTTGGCACGGCGAGCGGGTTCGTCGCGGCCCACGATTGCGGCCTACGCAGCCGGGAGGAAGAGCCCGAACCTCGTCACTGCTCAGCGAATCATCGAGGCCGCGGGTTTCGAATTGGACATAACGCCAACTCCGGCCTTCCACGAGGCTCCAGTGCGCCATGGTCGTGCCGTCTACGTGCCGGAGGTTCTGCCCAGAGTGCCGCTGGACCGGGTATTCGGCCAGGTGCGCCTGCCGCTTCATCTGAACTGGACTCAGCCCGGCAAAGTATTCAACCTGTCTGACCGGCGGCAGCGGGCGAGGGTCTACGAGATCGTTCTGCGAGAAGGCACACCAGAGGATATCCGCGAGTACGTAGATGGCACGCTTCTCGTGGATCTGTGGCCCGAGTTGGTTCTTCCGGCAGCCGTACGTCGCGAATGGCAGCCGCTCATCGACGCCGTAGTGGGCCGCACGGCGGCCGCTTAGCATGCCGGGAAATTCGCTTACTCCGCTTCAGTTGGCGGCTACGCGCCTGTTCTTCGGCCAACCGGAAAGTGCGGGATTCGTAGTGGCAGGCGGCGCGGCGCTTATCGCTCAGGGCCTCATAGATCGGCTGACCAGAGATGTCGATCTCTTCCTCGTCGACGTGGAGTCATCGACTGTCGCAGCAGCCGCTGCGTCTTTCGAGTCCGCGGTCGACGCGGCAGGCTGGTCCCACAGGCGAGTAATAGACCAGCAGGACTTTGTTCGCCTTGAGGTCGTTGACGACGCACAGAGCCTCATCATCGACATCGGACGTGACAGTCCAGCGAGCGAGCCAGTCCAATGCACTGACCTCGGCCCGACGCTTAGTCCGCGGGACCTGGCCGCTAGGAAGATGCTGGCACTGTTTGGCCGAGCCGAACCGCGGGACTACGCAGATGTTTACGAGCTCGCTGCCAGATACGGGCAAGAGCAGCTGCTTGAGTGGGCCGCAACGGACGATTCCGGTTTCGATCGCGGTGTCTTTGCCGAAATGCTAGCTAGCATCGAGCGTCTCGCTGATGGCGACCTGCCAGTCGATCCCACGAGAACGAACGAGTTGCGAACCTACTTTCATGAGTGGGCTGCCGAGCTGGCCGGGTCGGGCGCATAGCCGGATCAGGCCAATGCTCTAGTAATAGTGCGCTGACGGCTTATCCCCAGATGGCGACGTCGGCCTCGTTTCCTTCGGCATCGGCCAGGGTCCACCACCCCGGCGCGTGGGCATCACTGACGATGCGGCCGCCCGCGGCGAGCGCGGCAGCGATCCGCGCTTCCGCCTGGTCCTTGGGCACGTAGATGTCGATGTGGATGCGGTTGCGTTGCGGGCGCGGCGCGTCCATCTGCTGGAACCAGAACGACGGCAGGCGGCGCTCCGGGTCGAGCAGGTCCTCGTCGCCGGCCTCTGAGTAACCGAGTACCGCTCGCCAGAACGGCCGCACCTCGGGGATTACCAGCGCGTCGATCGCGACCTGGACGTGCTGGACGGCGCCCGGGTCAGCGGAGATGCCCAGATCGCGCGCGGCGGCGGAGATCTGCCTGGCTAGCCCGACGTCCTTGTCGCTGAGGCCGCCTGGGTGACCGGTGAACAAGCGCACGGTCACGCTCTTGGGCCGCAGATCGATGTCGGGGTCGTGGCCGGCGGCTTCGGCAAGCTCGGCGATGACCTGCACCAAGGCGGTGCCTGCGGTCAGCGAGCTCGTCCGGAAGAGGGTGCACGCCCAGCCCCCGCCCCAGATCACACGCCAGTCCTCGACGCCCGGCGAATCGTAGAACTCCTGCGATGACATCCACTCGGTCATGAACCTCACGTTAGGCCACGCGGGCGAGGCTTGCTGGCCTGATGGCGGGCAATATGCGTAGGTCGAGAACAGTAATTGAGATGACGCGATGCTTGCCCCTGATCGACCGTCCCTGCGATGCTTCCCTCGCATGTTGACCTTTTGAGCCTGCCGTGGGAAGGGAGCTAAGGTGACCATTCGCGAGTGGCGGCTGGCGCGAGCGCGCCACGAGGACGAAGGCCCGGAGGGCCCCATCGGGAACAGTGGCGAACGGCTGCGGCACGGGCCGAGCGCAGCCTGGCTGCGGCGTGGCGGGCTGGCCGTCGGCGGGACCGCCCTGTTCGTGGCGGGCGCGGCCGCAGGCGGCGTGGCGGGAGCGCAGATCGCGGCTCCGAATGCGGCCAGCTCGATTCACGGCTGCGTGAACACCAAGACCCGGGCCCTCACGGTCCCCAAGGGGAGCTCCTGCCCGAAAGGCACGACCGCGCTGACCTGGAACACGCAAGGCCCGGCCGGACCGGCCGGGCCGTCCGGCTGGGCCACCATCGTCGGCGGGTCCCGGTACAAGTTCAACGAGACTTTTGCGATGGCGGCCGCCGGCGGCGACCTCTGGGTCGTCGACCTGGGCAGCCAGTCGGTGACCGAGGTCAACGCCAGCACCGGGGCGCTGGTCCGGACCCTGTCCGGCGGTAGTTTCGACTTCGACAACCCGCTGGCGCTGGGCTACTTCGCCGGCGACATCTGGGTCGCCAACGCAGTCGGCAACTCGGTGACCGTGGTCAATGCCAGCACCGGGAAGTTCGTGACGAACCTGTCCGGCGGCAGCTACAACTTCGACGGCCCGTACGCGCTCGCGTCCGACGGCAAGCACATCTGGATCGCCAACTACAACAACAACACGGTGACCGAGGTGACGAGCAGCGGGAAGTTCGTGGCGAACCTGACCAACGGCTCCGGTAACTACAACTTCAGCGGCCCGGACGCTGTGACATTCGGGGGCGGCCACATCTGGGTCGCCAACCAAGAGAACAACTCGGTGACCGAGATCAACCCCACCACGGGCGCCGCCATCGCGAACCTGAACAACAGCATCAACAGCAACTACAACTTCGGTGAGCCGCAGGGCTTCGCGTACGACGGCAGCCACATCTGGGTGCTCAACACCGACGGCAGCTCCCTGACCGAGTTCAATGCCAGCACGGGTGCCTACGTGGTGAACCTGTCCAATAGCACCAACGCCAACTACGACTTCAGCGGCCCGGAGGCTGTGGCGTTCTCCGGGGGCCACATCTGGGTCGCCAACGCCAACGACAACTCGCTGACCGAGATTGACGCTTCCGACGGGACCTGGCTCAGGACTGTCGATGACAGCAGCCTCGGGCTCAGCGATCCCGTGGCGCTGGCGGTCGCCGGCAACCACCTCTGGGTTGCCAACGAGGGGGCTGAAACACTGACCGAGCTGCCGTCAGGCTGACCACAGTCCACCGCGCCGGGCTAGCCGAGATGCCGGGTTCGGCGCGGTGGCCGGCACTCGGGGTGACGCGCTAGTTCGCGGACGTCGCCTCGGGCTCGGCAAGGGCGCTGCGGCGGCGGCGGGTGGGCATCGCCGCGCCGGCCAGGACCTCCTCGGCGCGGTGGCAGGCGGCCCGGTGGCCTGGCGCGACGTCGCGCAAGACCGGCACCTCGGTGCTGCAGCGCTCGATCGCCAGCGGGCACCGCGGGTGGAACACGCACCCGGTCGGAGGGTGCGCCGCGTCCGGCGGGTCGCCGGGTAGCACGATCCGGGACCGGCGTCCGGCCACCTCGACCTCGGGCACGGCAGAACGCAGTGCCTGGGTATAGGGGTGCGCCGGTGCGCGCAGCAGCACGTCAGTGGCGCCGATCTCGGCGACCTTGCCGAGGTAGAGCACGGCGGTCTGCTCGCACAGCTCGCTGACCACGCCGAAGTTGTGCGTGATCAGCAGGTAGGACAGCTCGCGCTCGGCCCGCAGCCCGGAGATCAGCTTCAGGATGTGCGCCTGGGTCCGCACGTCCAGGGCGCTGGTCGGCTCGTCGAGCACCAGCAGCCTGGGCTGGACGCTGAGCGCGCGCGCGATTGCGACCCGCTGGCGCTGGCCGCCGGAGAGCTGGTGCGGGTACCGCTCGGCATACGAGGGGTCCAGGCCGGTCTCGGCCAGCAGGTCGCCAACTCGCCCGGCTACCTGGCCGCGCGGCACGACGCCATGCGTCTTCAGCGCCTCGGCGAGCGTGGTGCCGATGTGCATCCGCGGATCCAGGCTGTTGTCCGGATCCTGG
>JASHXW010000037.1 GCA_030043395.1 Streptosporangiaceae bacterium | reverse complement strand
CAGGTACGCGGCCTGCAGCGCATGGTGGAGGAAGACAAGTACTGCATTGACATCCTCACCCAGGTCGCGGCCGCGACGAAGGCGCTGCAGTCCGTGGCGATCGGCCTGCTCGAGGATCACCTCGGCCACTGCGTCGTCGAGGCCGCGGCGGAGGGTGGCGATACGGCCGACGAGAAGATCAGGGAAGCGTCCGACGCGATCGCCAGGCTTGTCCGGTCATGACGACGGTCACCAGGGCCGGGCAGGGTGAGACGATAGCGTGATCGAGGCCGTGCCTGCGGCGAGTCGCCAGACGGGAGGGATCGGTGTCCGATAGCTCCTCATCTTCATCGGCAGGACAGGGCAGCTCGTCGTCGCAGTCGCCCGACCACGCTGGATTCCACGGCGACAGATTCCGGGAGCCTGTCCACTTCCTGGTCTACTCCGCATCGCTGCGCGCTGGCGCGCTGGACACGAAACTGGCGGAACTGGCCGCGACATGCATCGAGGCTCACGGCGGCACCGTCGACCTGGCGAGCATGCGCGATTTCGACTGCCCGTCCTATGACCAGGATGTCCAGGACCACGACGGCTTCCCGCCCGGGGCACTGGAGTTCAGGCGCCAGCTCGAGGCCTGCGACGCGTTCGTCGTGGCTTCGCCCGAGTACAACGCATCGATGCCAGGGGTGCTGAAGAACGCGATCGACTGGGTGTCCAGGTTCCGCCCGCAGCCGTTCAACCAGTTGCACGGGCTGCTGATGTCGGCATCGCCGTCGATGGGCGGCGGCAACCGGGGCCTGTGGGCGCTGCGGGTGCCGTTCGAGCACCTTGGCGCGCGGATATACCCGGACATGTTTTCCCTTGCCCAGGCCAGCCAGGCGTTCACTGCCGAGGGCCGGATCGCGAACGACGAGCTGCAGAAGCGGTTCGACACGAACCTCGTCTACTTCATGGACCTAGTCGAGGCATCCAAGCACTACCCGTGCGTGAAGCGCGCCTGGGTGGAGTACCTGGGCGAGCGCCCGGAGCCTTCGCTGGACCGCGTCGAGTAGCGCGCGCCGCCTGATGCGCTACGGAATTGTCCTGTTCACCAGCGATCGCGGCATCGCGCCAGCCCGCGCCGCGCAGCTGGCGGAGGCGAGCGGCTTCGACTCGTTCGCCGTGCCCGAGCACACCCACATTCCGGTGCGGCGCGAGGCCGCGCATCCTGGCACGGGTGACAGCTCGCTGCCCGACGACCGCTACCTGCGCGTGCTTGATCCGTGGGTCGCGCTGGCCACTGCCGTCCCCGTCACCAGCCGGATCCGGCTGTCCACCGCGGTGGCGCTGCCCGCCGAGCATGATCCGATCTCGCTGGCCAAGACCATCGCCTCGCTGGACCACCTCTCGGGTGGCCGCGTCACGGCCGGGGTCGGCTTCGGCTGGAACACCGACGAGCTCACCGACCATGGCGTCCCGGCCGCGCGCCGCAGGACGGTGCTGCGCGAGTACATCGAGGCGATGCGGGCGCTGTGGTCGCACGAGGAGGCCAGCTACCGCGGCGAGTTCGTCAGCTTCGACCAGTCGTGGGCCTGGCCGAAGCCGGCTCAGGGCGGCAGCGTGCCGATCCTGCTCGGCGCTGGCGCCACGGAGAAGAACTTCCGCTGGATCGCCCGGTCCGCGGACGGCTGGATTACCACGCCCAGGGACACCGAGATCGAGCAGAGCGTGGCGGACTTGCGGCGCATCTGGCGCGAGGCCGGACGCCAGGGGCTGCCCGAGGTCACCGCGCTGGCGGGCCGGCCGAACCTGGACGAGCTGGCGAGCTGGCGCGAGGCGGGCGTCACCGAAGTCCTGTTCGGCCTGCCCGACCGGTCGCCAGAGGACGTGGCCGCCTACATCGCCAAGATCGCCGCGCGCCTGGGCATCGCCGGGACTGACTAGCTCCCCCGAACCCGCCTCACGGGGAGAACACTCGTTCCAGGTTGTCGGGCGTCAGCGTCAGGAAGATCGCCGTGGCCTCGACCGTGACCACGCCATTGGCGGAAATGGTGGCCACCATGTGCAGCTTGCGCCCCTCGATCCGGTCGAGCCGGACTGAGACCGTCAGCGGAACGCCAAGGGGCGTGGGCCTTCGGTAGCGCAGGTCCAGGCTGACGGTCATGGCTGGCCGCTGCGGACCGGCCGCAACGCAGCCGAGCGCGTGGTCGATCAGCAGCGCGAGTATCCCGCCGTGCACCAGGCCAGGTCCGCCCTGGAACAGCGGCCCGATGACGACGGTGCCCTCGGCCTCGTCACCGTGCACGTCCATCCGCAGCTGCGGGGCTATCGGATGGGAGAGCCCGCCGACGAGGCTCATCTGCTCGCGATAGGAGCCAATCGCGACCGACCGGTCGTAGCGCACCGCAGGGCCGCTGAGCTGGGCGGTGAGATCGTCGACCTGCGCTGCCGCTGCCTTCAGCTCCGCCGGGTCCGCGGAGGCCTGAACCACGACGTCAAGTAGCCGTCGCAGCGCCTCGCCGAGCTCGCGCCGTTCGTCGCTCGGCTCCCAGTCCGGCTGCGGTACCCCCGCCATCAGCCCTGCTCCCCCGCTCCCCGATCATGCACTGCCTGCTCCTTCGCCAGCTTCCCGATCAGCTTCTCCGCCTGCATGCTCAGCCTCGCGCCGGAAGGCCAGCCGGCGTAGTGGGTCAGGAAGATCACGACCTCGCGCAGCTGACCGGCGTCGAGCTCGCCCAGGCGCAAGGCCGCGTCGACCTGGATCTCGGCGACGTCGTGCTGACCCTGGCCAACAAGCAGGCCGAGCAGGAGCAAGCGCCTGTCGCGCATCGTGAGCCCGGGCCTGGTCCAGATCTCGCCGAACAGGTGCTCCACCGTCATGCCGAAGAAGTCGCCGGGGCCGTCCTGCACGTCCCACCCGTAGACCTGGCGCATCATCTCCAGGCCGCGCTCCCGCTTGTCGTCAGTCATCACTGATCCTCTCCGGCGACTCCGGCGGCGGGCGAGTCATGAGACTCACCCGGCCGCAGCCCGAGCCCTGGTGCGAACTTATCCAGCGCGATCCGCGCCAGCGGAAGCTCCACGCCAAGCTCCGCGCCGAGCCGCAGTGCAAGCCCGAGATCTTTCTCGCCAAGGTCCCTGACATGCTCGAGGATCGGGCGCAGCGGATCGTCGTCGGCCACCGGCCCCGTGGTCTTGCGCAGCATGATCGACCCGGCGCCCCCGGTGACGGCGTCGGAGTGCCGCACGACCTTGGCCAGCTTGCGCAAGTCAAGTCCGGCCGCCTCCGCGAGCTGGAGCGCCTCGAATGCCGCCGTGAACGAGACGAAGTGCAGCAGGTTCCTGGCCAGCTTGGCCCGGGTCCCGGCACCGACCGGGCCCATGTGCAGCACCAGGTCCGCCCATCGGCCGAACGGCTCACGGCAACGCTCGAACGCCTCGGGCGTTCCGCCGACCATGACGGCCAGCCGGCCGTCGCTCGCTCCCATCGACCCGCCGCTGACGGGCGCGTCCACGACCCGCACCCCAGCTGACTCGACCTCGGCCGCCAGCGCCGGCGCGGTATCCGCGCCGATGGTGGAGTGGATGGCAAGGACAACCTCCCGGCCAGTAGGTGCGACCGCTGCGGCCACCTCCCGCACGACATCACGTACCTGGCCGTCGTCGCGCACCATGACGGAGATGACGTCGGCGGACTCGGCGACCTCGGCGAGGCTGGCGGCCGCCCGGGCACCTGCCGCGACCAGCGGGGCCATCGCCTCGGCCCGCGCGTCGTAGACGACGAGGCCCCCTGGCCAGTCCGCCAGGCGAGCAGCCATCGGACCGCCTATCTGCCCGAGCCCGACGAAGCCGACAGTGCTGGCCGGGCCGGCGGAGCCGGCCGGAGGAAACCCCGCGCTCACGAGCGGAACACCTGACCGCCGTCGACGTTGAAGATCTGGCCCGTGATCCAGCTCGCCTCCTCCGACAGCAAGAACAAGCACGCGCCGACAAGGTCAGCAGGCTGGCCCATCCGCTTCAGCGCGAGCGACTTCACCAGGTCGTCGGCCATGCCGCCGACCACAGTGCGCGTAGCCTGCGTGTCGGTCGGCCCAGGGGCGATTGCGTTCACCCTGATGTTCATTCCGCCTAGCTCGTGGGCGAGTTGCTGGGTGAGCCCGTTCATGCCTGTCTTGGCGAGTCCGTAGAAGCTGGAGTACACCCATGCCGCCGTGGACGACTGGTTCACGATCGCGCCGCCGCCGCGGTCGGCCATGTGCCGGTAGCACGCGCGGGTGCAGACCAGGGCGCCGTCCATGTTCACGCTCATGAAGTGCCGAAAGTAGTCCCAGTCGACGGTGAGCAGCAGGTCGAGCCGCATCTGACCGTATATCGCCGCATTGTTGACCAGGAAGTCGATGCCACCGAACCGCTCGACCGCCAGCTCGGCCATCGCCGCGGCTGACTGCGGATCGGCAACGTCGGTCCTGGCGAACGCGGCGCGCCCGCCCGCCGCCGTGATCTCCCGCGCGACGACCTCGCCCGCGTCGGCGTTGATGTCCGCGACGACGACGGCGGCGCCGTGCTCGGCCAGGGCCCGGGCATAGGCCTCGCCGATACCCTGCGCCGCGCCGGTGACGATCGCGACCTTGCCGCCGAACTCGTCGCTTGTTCTGGACACTTGTCCAGACTACAGTTCAGGCCATGGCCGAGGGCAAGGATCCTGCGGCGGGGCGCCCGGATTACTCAGGCGA
>JASHXW010000402.1 GCA_030043395.1 Streptosporangiaceae bacterium | reverse complement strand
CCAGGCACGAGAACGACAACCCTGGTCGCGGTGGCCAGGTTGCCGACGACCTCGACGGCAAGCCCCGGCCCGCTGGGGTTGAAGTCGATGAAGTGCCTGCCCCGCATGCCTTCCAGCGCGCGTGCGAGGCTCGTGTCACCTGCTCGCCTCGCGACGCTCATGGCATGGGTGATCTTGTGAGCGTCAGCGTCGTAGCGCGCTGCGAGCGCGCGGGTGGTCAGTGCCGGCAGTGGCTGCGGCCGGTCGATCGGTGCGGGAGGAGGCAGTGCGGCGGCGGTGGTAGCACAGACGACCGCGACGATGCCCGCGATCAAGGCCATACGGCGGAGTCTCATGGTGGCGTCCTTCCTGTCCAGCAGTGCTCTGGGCAGGAAATTACGAAGGCACCCCGCTAGCTGGCGTCACACTGCGGAGCCCAATCGCGGCCTAGCGCGGAGGTACGGGCCGTCGCCCCTGAAGCGATGTGGTGCCGGCAAGGTTCATGATCGGGTCGCGGACGAAGCCCCGCTGGAGTACGGCCCTCGGAGATCAGCCTTCAGCGGTACGAGCGATCGCCGGACGTGCCTCGCCATAGACCCAGCGTCTGTCGTCCCGCCGGATCGTGCAGTGCCAGCCAACCTGGCGCAACTGGAGTTCCAGCCTTTCCGGATCCACGAAGTTCTTGATCACCCGGAACGTGCTTCCATCGCGCAGTTGCCGCTCGACGACCTCGTCGTAGCCCGCGACATAGGCCTCCTTGTCGCGTTCGTCGATGTGCTCGTCGACGAACAGGACCCGACCGCTGGCAGCCAGCCAGCCCTCGAGCAGTCGCCAGAACTGCCCGAATCGGCTCGCCGGCACATGCGACAGCCACGCCGAGAAGAAGATCACGTCGAACCGGACGCCCGGGTCCCACGAGAATACGTCGGCTACCTCGAAGCTGACGCTTGCCAGCCTTACGCGGTCACGAGCGATGGCAAGGGTCTCGGGCGCCGCATCGAGAGCAGTCACCGCGTCAGCCCAGCCTGCAAGCGCCTCCGTCCACAAGCCTGTCCCGCACGCGATCTCAAGCACGCGTCCCGTCGGGCGCATCTCCGCCACGAGTCGCGCGATGTGCGCGCGAACCGCTGCGAAGTCCTCACCGTAGGCTGTGACGTCGTACTCGCCAGCCCGGCGCCGGTAGTAGCCAATCTGCTCAGCCAGGATCTCGTCGCTCACGCGGACATCGTGACACACCGACGCTGGCGCTTGCGGACTACTCTTCGGCGGTGCGCGGGGCCCGTGACCGACCGAGCAAGAGGGACCCCTACTGGAGTACGGTCCGCCAGATCAGCCTTCAGCGGGACGAGGGCGACAGCCAGCGCGACCTACGCTGGGAAGCATGGTCTCCCGCCTGAGGAGCCAGATCGCCTCGGAGTTCGCGACTGGCGTCACGGCTCCGGCTGCCCCCCGGCCGCGCTGGCTGCAGTTCGGCCGCATCGATCTTGTCTTCGTCGCTGACTTCGCTACTGCCCTGATCTGCTTCGGGGCGACCGACGGGTGGCTAGGAACGCAGAGTGCGCGAACCGGGCACCACTACAGTGGCGCGGAGTTGTTGCTGATCTCGTTCCTGCTCTGCGGGCCGCTGGTGCTCCGGACGCGCCTGCCATTGACCGCATGGGCCTGTTCGGCGGCCTCGATCTTGCTAACCGACATGTTGATCCCGGCGCGCACTATTTCCTCTGCGCCGTATGTCCCCGCCTCGGTGCTCGTCTACGGCCTGTGCCTGTATGCGGTGTGCGTGCGCTGCAAGGCGTGGGTGGTGCTGAGCGCGGCGCTCGTCACATCGGTTGGCGCGACGCTGATCGACTCGCGGACAGCCGTAGCGGCCATTTTCCTTACCGTGATTCCTGTGCTCGCCGGAGTGGTCGTGCGCATGCGGCGCAGCAACCGCGAGCAGCTCGCGGTAGCCGAGCGACGCCACGAAGACGAGCGCGCCGTACTCGAGGAGCGCCAGCGCATCGCCCGGGAGCTGCACGACGTCGTCGCTCACCACATGTCCGTGATCGCGATTCAGGCTGAGGCCGCGCCCTACAAGACCGCCGACCCGCCGAAGGAGCTGGTCGAGAGCTTCGCCGACATCCGGGCAAGCGCCCTGAGCGGCCTCGGCGAGCTGCGCCGCGTGCTGGGGGTGCTTCGCAGCGAAGCGGCCGGCACGGCCCCGACTCCCGGCCTCAACGACCTGGACGGCCTGCTCGAATCAGCGCGCAGCGGCGGGGTAACCGTCAGCTACGAGGTCAGCGGGATGGCCCGGCCGCTGGCGGAAGGAGTCGACCTCTCCGCCTACCGCATCTTGCAGGAGGCGCTCAGCAACGCGATGCGGCACGCTCCTGGCTCAACGGTCCAGGTCAGGCTGCACTACGGGGAGGCCAAGCTGGTGATCGAGGTCAGGAACTCCGACGCGCTGGACGGGGCGCGGCCGGGTACGCCCGAGGAAGACGTCCTCAGCCGAGGCGGCGGGCACGGCATCATCGGAATGCGAGAACGGGCCGCCATGCTCGGTGGCTACCTCTCGGCTGGCCTGGCGGGCGACGATGAGTTCGTGGTGACCGCCGCCCTGCCCCTGGACGGCGGGGATAAGGAGCTGCCACCTTTGGCGGACGACACCCATCTGGAGGAACCCTCGTGACCATCCGCGTGGTGGTTGCCGACGATCAGGGGATGGTGCGGTCAGGGTTCTCCGTGCTGCTCAACGCCCAGCCCGACATCGAAGTCATCGCCGAGGCCGTGAACGGCCGTGAGGCGGTGAAGCACGCGGCGGCCTTGCGCCCAGACGTCATCCTGATGGACGTCCGGATGCCGGTGATGGACGGCTTGCAGGCGACCAGGGAGATCACCGCGATGCCCGAGTCGCCGAAGGTGCTGGTGCTGACCACCTTCGACCTCGACGACTACGTCTACGAGGCACTGCGCTCGGGTGCTAGCGGCTTCCTGCTGAAGGACGCGTCGGCGCGCGAGCTGGCGGACGCGGTCCGGCTGGTGGCGGCCGGTGACGCGTTGCTCGCTCCAGGGGTGACCCGGCGGCTCATAGCGGAGTTTGCCAGGATGGGCGCACCCCGGACACCGGGCCGCAAGGAGATCGAGGGCCTCACCGAGCGGGAGTCCGAGGTCCTCACGCTGGTCGCCCGCGGTTTGTCCAACGCGGAGATCGCTGAACGGCTGGTCGTCGCCGAGCAGACCGTCAAGACGCACGTGAGCCGGATCCTGATGAAGCTCGGCTTGCGTGACCGCACCCAGGCCGTCGTCCTCGCGTACGAGACCGGCCTCGTCCATCCAGGCGATTGAGCCGTGGCCGGATTCGTGCGGGCGCGTGACCGCGCCTTCGCGGTGACCGGCGCTGCCGTTCTGGCCGCCTACAACAACGTGGTCGGCAGGCACGAGTGGCACGAGCGCTGGTACGTCCCGCTCAATGCGTGCGCGACCGGCGTGGCACTGGCAGCAGCCTCCGCGAGCGGCCTGACAGCAGCCGACATCGGGTTCGGGGCCGGTTCCTGGCGGCTAGGCCGCGCCGGGACGTGGTGGACCGGGGCGGCTGTCGCGGGATGGGTGCTCATCGCCGCGGTGCCATCGACAAGGCCGATCCTGGGCGACAAGCGGTCTGCTGGGCTTGATGGCCGCGGGGTGGCCTACCAGGCTGCAGTACGCATCCCGGTCGGCACGGTGCTGTGGGAGGAAGTCGCATTCCGCGGCGTGCTGCAGGCAGGCCTGCGCCGAGTCCTGCCCGCACCTGCGGCGATCGGCCTGACCGGCGTGGTATTCGGGGTTTGGCACCTGCGCCCGACCTGGCAGGCGCTGCGCGTCAACGGCTTGGCGGACGATCGCCGGAAGGGCGCTGCCGGCGTCACCGCAGGCGTGCTGGTGACGGCTTCTGGCGGCATCCTGCTGTCCTGGCTGCGCGAGAGCTCTGGTGGTCTCGCCGCTCCCATCGCGCTGCATCTGGTCACGAACTCCGGCGGCGCGGTCGCGTCCTGGATTGTCAGGCGCGCAGGACGCCCACGACCAGGACAGCTACCGCCAGCGCGGTGAACAAGAGATAGGCGCCGAGCGCCTTGCCACGGTCGCCGTGGCTGGCCATGACCACTAAGTGGCCGGGTCGACCGGGCTCGTGCTGGGTGTCTGCGAGCCCGGCTGCACCGTCACGAGGGTGCCATAGGACAGGTACGGCCACGCGGCCTTGGCGGCGTTCCAGGGTAGTTCGACGCAGCCCAGGCTCTGCGGGATACCGTACGAGGCCCGCGGGTACCAGTGCACGGCCAAGTTGCCGCGGAAGTAGGAGATGTAGTGCACCGGGGCGGAGTACGGGGTTCCGTC
>JASHXW010000401.1 GCA_030043395.1 Streptosporangiaceae bacterium | reverse complement strand
GGGATCGGGCGCCACTCTGGAGACCATGATCGAGCGCTACGCCGGGTACCCGCTTGAGTTCCACCCTGGCACCCGCTGGCTCTACTCGGTCTCGACCGACGTGTGCGGGCGGCTGGTCGAGATCATCTCGGGCCAGCGCTTCGATGAGTACCTGCGAGAGACCATCTTCGAGCCGCTCGGCATGCACGACACGGCGTTCTTTGTACCGGAGGAGAAGGCTGGCCGGTTCGCCGCGTGTTACCTGCGCGACCCGGGCAAGAGGCTCGTGCTGGCCGATGACCCGGAGCACAGCCGATACCGGCGCGAGCCGACGTTCTTCTCTGGTGGCGGCGGATTGGTCTCGACGACGCCCGACTACCTGCGGTTCTGCCAGATGCTGCTGAACGGCGGCGAGCTCGAGGGTGCCCGCATCCTGGGCCGCAAGACGATCGAGTTGATGACGTGCAATCACCTGCCGGGAGGGGCGGACCTTCAGGCGGTGACGGTGATGGGTGAGTACGGCGAGACCGGCTTCCCTGGCATGGGGTTCGGCCTGACCGTCGCGGTCGCGCAAGCGCCCGCGGTGACGGGAGTCATCGGCTCGGGCGGTGAGTACATGTGGGGCGGAGCCGCCTCGACGACCTTCTGGATCGATCCTGCCGAGGACCTCACCGTGGTCTTCATGACGCAGCTGCTCCCATCGGGCACGTTCAATTTCCGCAGTCAGCTCAAGGCGCTGGTATATCCCGCACTCGCCGACTGACGTTCGCCGATCGGCTCGGCGGCCGGGCCGCCTCCATACCGAACATGCACCGGTAGTGTCCGTAGCATGACGCAGCACAGGGTCCTGATTCTGGCAGCCGACCAGTTCGAGGACATGGAATTGCTGTACCCGCTCTACCGGCTCGCCGAGGAAGACATCGCGGTGACGGTGGCCGGCCTGGACGACAAGCCAGTAAGCGGGAAGAAGGGACACGGGCCAGTCGCAGTCGACACCACCGTCGACCAGGTGGCCGAGACCGACTTCGACGCCCTGGTGATCCCTGGCGGTTACGCGCCTGACAAGCTACGGCGCTCGGACGTCGTCCTGGACCTGGTCCGGGCCTTCGACGCTGAAGGCAAGCCGATCGCCTTCATCTGCCACGCCGGCTGGGTGCCGATCTCGGCGCGGATACTCAAGGGGCGCCGCGCCACGAGCGTCGCCGCCATCCGCGACGACATGGTTAATGCCGGAGTCGACTGGGTGGACGAAGCGACCGTCGTGGACGGGAACCTGATCTCCGCCAGAACCCCGGATGACCTAGGCCCGTGGATGAAGGCGCTGCTCAGGGCAATCGCCTGAGGCTGTCCTGAGGATCGCGCTGGGGCGTCATCGCCGCTTCACTCCTCCAGCTTGGCAGCCGGGGTATCCGCTGGGTGGAACACCCCGAGCACTCGCAGGTGCGCTGACCCTGTGTTCTCCAGGCAGTGCGGCAGGCCCGGCGGCAGGTGCAGGCAGGTGCCCGGTGCGAGCTCGTGATCGGTGCCCCCGATGTGAGCGATGCCCTCCCCGGCTAGAACCAGGACCGTCTCGTCGTATGGGTGGCTGTGCGCGGGGGCCCGTCCTGGCGGAATGTCCCCGACGAACTGAGTCGCCACCGAGCAGCCGCGCTCAGGTCCGAACAAGACCCGGAATCGCCTGTCCCCCGTCGTCTCGACATCGCATTCGTTTAGGTCAGCGGTCAACAGCGTGGGTCCTGAGTGCGGGCCCGGCGGGGCCAGGGCATCCGAGATCGATGCTGGCAGCGAGACGATGTCCAAAGCGAGGGAAGAGCCGTCACCTGCCCGCGCCCGGTATTCACCACCCGGCGGCAGCCAGATGGCCCGGTCAGCGCAGAGCTGCACGCCCGGATGGTCGTCGACCTCCAGCACGGCCGGATGGCCGCCGACATTCACTACTGCGTGATCGTCCTCGGGCTCCAGCACGCCCTCTCCTGTGATCACGAACCACAGCTCGCCGCAGCTGCCGGCCACGTAATCGAGGTGCGCGCTGGCCGGCACGTCGGCCAGCCGCCGGATCAGGCTGGTGCCAGCCGATTCCCGCCCTAGCAGGGTCCGGACGCTGGCGCCGCCCTGCGTAAGGACGGCAGTGACCGCCTCGGCCTGTATCACGACTCCCGAATCACCCATGATTCGCAAACTAGGCAGCCGGCCTGCGTGTGGTCAATGCGGCGGATCCTCGTGCCAGGCTGCACGACAGGCCACGATCGGCATCGGCGGTCGTCCTGACGAAAAAGAGATGGCCAGTTTGCCCGGCCGCGCGCAGGATGGCGGCATGGCCGCCATCCGGGATCTTGTGTTCGACGCCGCGCACCCTGCCTCCATTGCCCGGTTCTGGGCGCAGGTGCTCGACGGCTATGACGTTGCACCCTATGACGAGGCCGAGCTCAGCCGGCTGCGCGAGGCGGGCATCTACGACACGGAGGACGATCCCAGCGTCCTGGTCGAGGCCGCCCCGGGCGTCAGGCCCCGGCTGTTCTTCCAGCTCGTGCCCGAGTCAAAGGCCGGCAAGAATCGCGTTCACCTGGATCTGGCGTCCAGCGATCCCGAAGCCGAGCTGGACAGGCTCACGGCGCTCGGTGCCCGGGTGCTGGCCAGGCACGAGCACTGGACTACGCTGGCCGACCCCGAAGGCAACGAGTTCTGCCTGATGAACGACTGAGCTACTCGCGCGGGCTGCCTTGCCCCGCCGACTGGTCCCAGGGGCTGTGGTGGTGGTAGTAGTGCCACCGCCGCCACTGGTCGCCGTATTGGGACTGCCAGTAGCCCGACCTCCAGTTCTTGCGCGCGTTCCGCCGGAACCTGGCCGCCGCGATCGCGGTAGCCACGAAGACCGCGAGGCCGAGCACCAGAAGGATCTTGAAGAACGCGACGGCCAGAGCCCCGGCGCTCGGGATCGCGATCGCCACGAACAACGCGAGCAGCACGAGCGGCAGGAGCCGCGGCCGCGGCATGACGATCGTGTTGCGCCCTCCCCACGGCGGCATGGCCGGCGGCGGAGCCTGCGGCGGCGCGAACTCCGAATCTGGCAGGTCAGCCATGATCGCGCGCAGGTCACCGAAGGTCTTCGCGCTTAGCGCCGCCGAGATCCGCTCTTCTAGCTCGTCGGAAGTGAGCCGGCCCTCGGCGTAGTGCTCGCGCAGCCGGGCAGTCACGCGCTCTCGGTCGGCGTCTGATACGCGGATGTGGTCATCCATGGTCCCCGCCCCGTCTAGACATCCTGCTCGCCCAGATTCTCGTCGTCATCTTCAACGTTATCCTCGTCGTCGGCGAGGATCCGGTACAGGCTCCGCCTCGCTCGCTGGAGCAACTGCTCAGCGGCGCGAACTTGCTCGGGTGTGCCTGCCTTCGCGATCTGGACGATGCCGCCGCCGAGCCGGGCGGCCTCGGCGAACAGGGCAGGCACCTGCCACGCTTCCTGTTGCGCCGTGGACTCCCACGCGCCGCGCGCCATGTCCGGATTGTCGCGAACGTAGTCGCGCCCGGCGTCGGTCAGCTGGAACGTCCGCCGGCCGCCGGACTCGGTGCCCTCGATCAGTCCCTCGTCGGCGAGCTGGGACAAGGCGGGATAGACCGCACCAGGACTTGGTCGCCAGGCTCCCCCGCTGCGCTCCTCGATCTCCGACATGATCTGGTAGCCGTTGAGCGGGCCGTCCTGCAGCAGCGCCAGGATCGCGGCGCGCACGTCTCCCCGGCCAGCCTTGGGACCGCGTGGCCCTGCCGGTCCGGGCGGGCCTGGCGGGCCTGGCCAGCCCCACGGGGCATTGAAGCCGCCGCCCCACTGACCGTAAGCCTGACGGCCGTAGCCACGGTCCCACCGCCCACGGCGGCTATGATCACCCGCCGCGACAAGTAGCTCGCGCTTGAGCCGGTGAACCTTGCCAGCAGCGCACTTGAGGCTCTCCCGCAGCTCTGCGCCGAAGTCAGCCGGGCACGCCGTCGCTGTCGCCACCATCTCCCACCAGCCCTCTCGCGATACGCTCACGATATATCGCCAGCCTAGATCAGGATCCGCTCACTGACAAGCCATGACTTGAGCGGGCCGAGCCGGGCCGGTGTCGAGGCGGCCGCAGCTCCGTCAGGAACTGAGCAGGGCGCGAAGCGCGCGGTCGCCTATCCCGGCTTGCTGCGGGTTGTCCGCCGAATGGGCCAGGAAGACAAGCGCAAGAACGAGCGCCCAGCCCCTGGCCCGGAGCCACAGGTCGCCTGTGACGCGATAGCACGCAGCGGCCGTGTAGGCGGCGCGGAACGCCTCGTGGCTCGCCTGCGGCAGCAGCATCCACGCGACCGACAAGTCGGCAGCCGGGTCGCCGGACGTGATGTCGCCGAAGTCGATGACCCCGCTGAGCTTGCCCTGGTGGACCAAGATGTTCGCCGGATGCAAGTCGCCGTGCAGCCACATCGCCGGGCCATCCCACGCCCGGGCGTCAAGCGCGGTCTGCCACAGCCGCAGCACCTCCGCCCGGTCGACCGTCGCCTCGACCATGGTGAGGTTCCGCATGTCGCTATCCAGGCGGTCTCGCAGCGGAATGCCGCGGAACGGGTTAACCGGCGCAGCCGCGTCGGCCGGAGTGTGCAAGGCCGCCAGGAAGCTGCCCAAGCTTGCCGCGGCCTGCGAAGGATCGGCTGGCGGACGCACGGCGGCCACCTGGCCGGGCAGGAAGGGAACGACGCTCCAGGCCCAGGGGTAGCCAAGTTCCGGCCGGCCATTGCGAACTGGCGCGGGGACCGGCAGCGGCAGGGCAGGCGCCAGGACCGGCAGCCAGCGCTGCTCATGCTCCACGAGGGTGGCCGCCAGGGCACGCCTCGGCAGCCGCACCGCGAGCTCCTCGCCTAGGCGGCACATGAGGTTGTCCCACCCGTTCGCCATGACCGTGATCGGCAGCCCGGCCAGGTCCGGATGCTGCACGCTCAGCAAACGGCCAACAAGCTCCGGCGACACATCAACCTCGGCAGCAGGCATCTGACTCGGTTGTCCCATCCGGCAACTTTAGCGGAACAAATTCCCCCACCTCTGTGCCCGCGCACGGGCCGAATCGGCCTGAACGCGACCGATTGAACTATTTGAAAGGAGAACTCACTGGTGTCACAAAGGTCGGGCATATTAACAATGAGCGCGACAATAATGCTCGCCTGCGGATGGATTACCGACGCCAAACCTTCGCTCCGCGAGTTAAGTTGCAAGTAAAGCTGAACGGTGCCCGAGAAAGGGAGAGGCGCAATGCGCAAGTACTTGATCATCCCGGCGGCCGCCCTCGCAGCCGCGCTGGTGGCCATGTCGGCCATCCCGGCGTGGGCGGCCACTACCGATGTCCTGACCACGGGAAAGGTCGGCGGGTCGAACGTGAAGGTCGGGGCAACGCTGAAGGCGAACCTGGCGTCAGGCAGCACGGCGAACTTCATCCAGTCCGGCACCAAGAACAGTGGCGTCAAGTGCAAGAAGTCGAGCTTCAGCGCGAAAGTCACCAGCAACCCGAAGAAGCCGGGAACCGCGAAGGAATCTTTGACGTCGCAAAGCTTCGGTAGCTGCACATCGAATGTGATGGACGTAAAAGGCATCAAGAGCGTGAAGATCAGCAACCTGCCGAACAACGTTTCGTCATCCGACAAAAGCGGCTTTCCGGTGACGGTAAGCGAGACCAGCAAGTCCAAGCCACTCAAGGTGACCGTCGTGCTGAGTACCGATCTTGGCGCCGTCACGTGCGTGTACGCGACCAAGAGCCTGTCCGGCCATGGATCCAACACCGGTAATACGGTCACGTTCACCAGCCAGAAGTTCGGCAAGTCGTCAGGACCGTCGGTCTGCTTCAAGTCCGGCCTGTTCTCGGCCAGCTATGGCCCGCTGGAAGACTCCAGCGCCGGCAACGCCAAGGTCTTCGTGAACTAACGGCCATTAGCCGCTGGGGTAGGGCGCTTCCGAGCGCCCTACCCCAGCGTTAGACGAAGGCGCTCATGCCGGTGATCGCGCGGCCGACAACCAGCGTGTTGATCTCGCGGGTGCCCTCGTAGGAGTAGATGGCCTCCGCGTCGGCGACGAACCGGCCGACCTGGTTCTCCAGCAGGATGCCGTTGCCGCCGAGCAGCTCCCTGGCGTAGCCGACGGTCTCCCTCATCCGGACCGTGCAGAAAGCCTTGGCCAGGGCGGAGTGCTCGTCGCCTGCCATCCCGGCAGCCTGCAGCTCAGCGAGCCGGACGCACAGGCAGGCCGACGACGTCACGTTTCCCAGCATCCGCACGAGCAGGTCCTGCACCAGCTGGAACCCGCCGATCGGCCTGCCGAACTGCTCGCGCTGCTTGGCGTACGCGAGCGCATGCTCGTACGCTCCCCTGGCGCACCCGACCGCCTGCCAGGCGACGCCCGCCCGGGTCATCCGCAGCACTTTTGCCGTCTGGCGGAACGAATCGGCGTTCTGCAGCCGGCTGGCCTCAGGCACCCGGACGTCGTCGAGGTCGATGTAGGCGTTCTGCACTACGCGCAGCGCGATCTTGTCCTTGATCTTGCGCGTTGACAGCCCTGGCGTGCCTTTCTCGACCACGAAGCCCTTGACCTGGCCGTCTTCCAGGTCGCGAGCCCAGATGAGGATGTAGTCGGCGAACGTGGCGTTTCCGATCCACTTCTTCTGGCCGTTCAGGACCCACTCGCCGCCGTCGTGACGCGCCGTAGTCGTGAGGCCGCCGGCCACCCCGGAGCCGACCTCAGGCTCGGTCAGGCCGAAAGCGCCGATCTTCTCCATCCGCGCCATCTCCGGCAGCCAGCGCTCCTTCTGCTCTTCCGAGCCGCAGATGTAGATCGACCCCATCGCCAGGCCGCTGTGCACGCCGAGGAACGTCGAGATCGACGGGTCGACCCTGGCGAGCTCCATCGCGATCATGCCCTCGAGCAACGGGCCGCCGCCTGGGCAGCCATATCCGTCATAGGCCAAGCCGGTGATGCCGAGCGCGGCGAACCCTGGAATCAGGTCGAAGGGAAATTCCTCGCGGGTCCAGTAATGGTTGATGACCGGCTCTATCTCCTTGGTCATGAACTCCCTGGTTCGTGCCAGCGCGTCCCGGCCCCGGTCATCGAGAAGCTGCTCAAGCCCGTAGAAGTCGGCGTCAGCTGTGCTGGTCATTGTTCATCCTTTGCGAGGAAGTCGGCGACGACGGGCGCCAGCTTGCTGGCCTCGGTGACCAGGCCAAGGTGGCCTCCGGAGTAGACGTGCAGCTGCGAGCCGGCGATGAGCGCGTGCAGCACCCGGGCGTTGACCAGCGGGATCAGCGGATCGTCGTCGCCAGCCAGGATCAGCGTCGGCTGGCGGATGAAGGGCAGGAGCGGCAGGCTCGTCCAGCCGGCGCCGGCCGCGAGCTGGTACAGGTACCCGTTCACCGTCGCCGCGCGGGTGCCGTCGTGCATCAGTGCCCTGACCCGCTCGGGGTCCTGCCGGGCAGATCCGCCGTACAGGTCGGGTGCGATGTGCCGCACGTAGTCGGGGTCGAAGTACCGGCGCGGCGTGATCATCTTCGACAGGACCTGCGGCCTGGCTGGCATCATCAGCGAGCCGGTGGCCGTGGCGACGAGCACCAGCCGACGGCAGCTTGGCTGCTGCACGACGGCGAAGTGCTGGGCGACGCCGCCGCCCCAGGAGATGCCGAGAACGTCAACCTCTCCGTAGCCCAGGTCCGCCAGCATGTGCGCCATCAGGCGGCACAGCCTGGTGAACCGGTAGGGAAAGGCTGGCGGCGGCGAGCCGCCGACGCCGGGCACATCGAAGCGGA
>JASHXW010000400.1 GCA_030043395.1 Streptosporangiaceae bacterium | reverse complement strand
TCATAGTCGATCTGCGGCCGGGAGACAAGGAAGACCTCAGGTTGCACGTTTCTCATGCCCGGCACCATACCGGCGGCCTGTGACAGCCGGGTGCAGATGGCGGTGGCGCTGGCCGGAGCACTCCGGCCAGCGCCACCGTCTCGAGCGAGCTAGCTAATTCCGAACGGCCTCAGCTAGCGCGCAGCCAGGTGTTGCTGAACGCGCCCGTGCTGCTGATCGAGCTGGTCGAGTCCTTGTCCAGGCCGCTGTTGTCGACCATGACGATCTCGACGGGGCTCTGCGAGCCGAGCGAGGTGCCGTTGGCGGTCGATACCGAATAGTTGACGGTACCGAAGTCGGACAGCGGCAGGACGCCGCTGCTGGACGACGGAGCCTCGGTAATGACTTCGGCTGAGGAGCGGTCGAGCCCTGACTCGGTCTTGGTGACGGTCTGCGTCCAGCCCTGGGTCGAGTCCGTCAGGACGAGCGTGTAGGTGTCGGTGCCGCTGAAGGTCACCGAGGCACTCATGGCGTCGCCAGGCTTGACGGTGTTGCTGTAATAGACCGGGTCCGCCGGGTACATCTCATACCAGCCGTAGTAGTCCGGCGTGGTGCCGTCGCAGTCAGAGTCCGATCCCGTCTGCTCGACGGAGTCGCTGCTGTAGCCGTCGAGGCCTACCCAGAAGGCCGCGTAGCTGTCTGAGCCTCCCCTTCCGTGCCGGCCGCCGCTGCTGCTTGTGCAGGTCGCGGTTGGCTCGGTCCAGCTCGCCGAGACGCTGGTGAACGCGCCGTCCGAGCCGGTCACCGCGTAGCCCGACCAGTTGGTCGACTCGACGGTGGTGTACCGGCCGTGGCCCAGGACGTTAGGGCCAATGTCGGTGCCATGCGCCCTGTGCATCAAGCCGCCAGGCTCGAATTGGTGGACGGTCACGCTGTGGATGACTGGCCGCGCGGTTGTGGCCGCCGAGGCGGCGCCGGCCGCGAAGAGCATCGACCCGAAGACCAGGCCGATCGCTGCGAGAGGTATGCACCAGCGACGTGTCATGTGGTGGGCTCCTTTGTCCATTTTAAGCTGAACTGCACGGATGGAGTCACCTGTGACGTTATAACGGCGAGGCATGTCTTGTTAAGTAACGAGAGCATAACGATTGGTCGGCCAATGCAACGTCCATTCTGGCTGCAACCGTCTAATTACGCTGTGCTGTGCGTGTCAGTCGCGCGCCGCGCGTTTCGGCCTGCTGAAGCGCGTAGGCGCGGCACAGCCGCAGCACGTTCGCGATGACGACTCGCCCGGCATCGCCGGAAGCGGTCAGGATCGACTCGGGATGGAACTGCACGGCCCACCGGCCCGTCCGCGAATCCTCGATCGCCATCACCACTTCGCCAGGATTGGCGCTGTCGCCAGCTCCCTGGTCGGTCGTCAGCGCTGTGACGGAGAAGCCACCCCGGACCTGGCCAGGCGTCGCGTGCAGTGAGTGGTACCGCCCGGCGGTGAACTGCCGGGGCAGGCTGGCCAGCAGCTCTCCGCCGGTGACCCGCACCGTGCCGGGCTTGCCGTGGGAGGGCCAGCTGAGCAGGCTGAGCGTTCCGCCGGAATGCTCGACCATGGCCTGCAGGCCCAGGCACACCCCGAATGCCGCCAGCCCGCGCGCGTCGAGCTCGTCGAGCAGCTGCGAGCAGCCGAAGTCCGATGGCCGTCCCGGCCCAGGCGAGAGCACGACCAGGTCGGGGGCATAGTCGTCGAGCGCAGCCGGGTCGAACCCGGCGCGCAGCGTGGTCACGCTGGCGCCTTGCTCCCTGAAGTAGCCAGCGAGCGTATGCACGAACGAGTCCTGGTGGTCGACCAGCAGCACTCGCAGGCCGTCTCCGGGCGCGCGCTCGCCCGCGCCGGCCTCGCCCGGCGCCGGCGCTGGAGAGAGCGAGTCGCGAGAGGAGCTGCGTTCGGCATCCGGGCCGGAGCCGGCCTGCTCCGCACTGGCCTGCGCCAGGACCTCGAGCAGTGCCCTTGCCTTGAGGCCGGTCTCCCGCTCCTCCGACTGCGGGTCGGAGTCGAACAGCAGGGTCGCGCCGGCCCTGACCGATGCGACGCCGTCGCGGATGTGCGCCGTGCGCAAGGTCAGGCCGGTGTTCATCGAGCCGTCGAAGCCGAGCGCGCCGACCGCGCCGCCGTACCAGCGGCGCGGGCTTGCCTCGTGGTCCTCGATGAACTGCATCGCCCAGGTTTTCGGGGCTCCGGTCACGGTGACCGCCCACATGTGGGTCAGGAACGCGTCCAGTGCGTCGAACTCGGGCCGAAGCCGCCCCTCGACGTGGTCGACCGTGTGGATCACCCGGCTATAGAGCTCGATCTGGCGGCGCCCGATCACCCGCACGCTGCCAGGCACGCAGATCCTGGACTTGTCGTTACGGTCGACGTCGGTGCACATCGTCAGCTCGGACTCTTCCTTGGGCGAGTCGAGCAGCGCGCGAATGTTCTCCGCGTCCTGCAGCGGGCTGGCGCCGCGAGGCACCGTTCCGGCGATCGGGCACGTCTCGACCCGGTCGCCGGTCACCCGGACGTACATCTCGGGCGACGCCCCGACCAGGAACTCTCCCTCCCCCAGGTTCAGGAAGAACTCGTAAGGCGCCGGGTTGCGCCGGCGCAGCCGCTCGTAGAAGGCGGCAGGCGACCCGCACCGCGCCCAGAACTCGTGGCTCGGCACGACCTCGAACAGGTCCCCGGCCGCGAACCGCTCGCGCGCCTGCTCGACGACGCGGGCGTAGACGCCCGGCTCAGGGTCCGGCGGAAGATCTTCCGGCACAACGCGGCCCGCCCCGCCACTGCCGTCCCCGCCAGCCGGTGCCGTCCACTGCGCTGTGGCGCGCTCCAGCCCCGCGGTTGACCGGCCCTGGAACTCGAACTCGTACGCGTGCCGCAACGCGGTTTCCCGCTTGCGGTCGATCACGTAGAGCTCGTCGGGCAGATGCAGGACCAGGTCGCGCTGGCGGGCGGCCCGGCCGCCGTGCCCGGCTCCGGCGTCGCGGCCGGGACGCAGCCGGATCGGCTCGAACTGGAACGCCAGGTCGTAGCCGAAGGCGCCGAACAGGCCCAGGTGCTCGTCGGGCCCGGCGAACAGCGCGATGATCTCCCGGATGGCGGTGAACACGGTGGGGCGGCGACTGCGTTCCTCCTCGGCAGACAGGCCGCCGGGCTCGGGGATCAGCACGGTGACGGTCTCCGCGACTCCGCCAGGGGTGGCGGGCCCGATTGGCTGACCCGACCGGTGCAGCGCGGCGGCGATAGCCGGGAGGATCACGGCGCCCCGGTCGTTGAGCGCCGTCGCGGTGATCTCGCGGCCGACGGCGGTGATCTCCACGCAGGGGTCGATGTAGCCGGTGTGCCAGCGGCTGTAGCGGCCCGGGTACTCCATCCCTGAGCTGAACGTCCCGCCCCGGCGCTGATCGACCTGCCTGGT
>JASHXW010000399.1 GCA_030043395.1 Streptosporangiaceae bacterium | reverse complement strand
GTTGGCCAGCAGCGTGATGATCATCAGGATCAGGCCGAGTTCGGCCAGGGACCTGATCGCCAGGCCGGTAGCGTCCTGCAGCGCGGTCTCCAGGGTTTGCACGATCGTCGCGGCGATGGTGGTCATAGCACCGTAGATGTTGCCGGGAATCGAGCCAAGCGCCAGGCCGCAGACCATGGCCACCGCCATGGTCTCGCCGAGCGCCCGGCCCAGGCCCAAGACGATGGCGCCGACGATTCCGCCGCCCACCCAGGGAATCGTCACTTTGCGAGCGCATTCGAAGTCCGACATTCCGAGCGCGATCGCGCCCTCGCGCGGCAAGATCGGCACCTGCATGATCAGGTCGCGCGTGGTGGCCGCGACGATCGGGATCACCATGATCGCCAGGATCAGGCCGGAGACCAGCAGGCCCTGGCCGTTGCCGGTATCGCCGGAGAAGTACCGGAAACCCCAGACATCGGGCATGTTCCTGGCGATGACCGGAGCGATGTCGTGGGCGATGAACGGGCCGAAGGTGAGTGCGCCCCACAGGCCGATGACCACGCTCGGGATGCCGGCCAGCAGCTCGAGGAAGATGCCGAAAAGGGATGCCAGCCGGCGTGGCAGCCGCTCCACGATCACCAGCGCGGCGCCGACGGCGGTCGGCACGGCGACGATCAGGGCGATGACGGACGTGAGCAGCGTGCCCACGATCTCGGGCACCGCGCCGTACTCCGCGCCAGCGGGGTGCCTGACGCCATTGGTCACCACCGTGGGCGTGTAGAACGAACCCTCCGACCAGACGCTCTTGGTGAAGAAGCCCAGCCCGTTGAACTTGATCGCGGGGATGGCCTCCACAACCAGCGTGACCAGCACCGCAAGCAGGAGCAGGGCCGGGATGAACGCCACGACCCGGCCGGTCCACCGCAGCGCGCCGTCGCCCCTGAGGACCTTGAGGATGGCCGCGCCAACCCGGCGGGGGAGCGGACGGCCCGCTCCCCCCTCCGGGCTCAGCACGGGTGCTGATGTGGCCATCGGCACTAGCTGCCGATCTTGGCTATCTGGTTGTCAGACAGCTTGACCACGCTGGCCGGAAGCGGCTCGAAGTTCACCGCGTCCAGGTAGGTGGTCGGGCTCTGGCCGGTGTGGACGATCCAGTGCAGGAAAGCGCGGATGTCCTCTGCCGCGATGCCGTTGGTTTGCTTTGTCTTCACGATCGCGTACTCGTAGTTGACGATCGGGTATCCGCCGGTGGCAGGACCGTTGATCATCGACAGTGTCTCGTTGGGCGGCGTCTTGCCGGTCAGCGCGGCTGCCGCCGCGGCGATCGTGGTCGGGGTTGGCAGCAGGAACTTGCCAGCCTTGTTCTCAAGCGCCGCCTGGCCAAGGCCAGCTGCCTGCGTCTTGGACAGGTAGCTGATGCCGATGTAGGCGATGCAGCCCGCGGTCGCCGCGCAGCCGGCCACCATCCCGCTGTTGCCCGTCTCGGCGAGCGCGTTAGGGACGCTCGGCCAGGAGACCGTCGTGTTGACGCTAGACGCCGGCCACGCCGACGGGTCCTGCGCGTTCATGTAGGAGGTGAACAGGAACGTGTCGCCTGAGCTGTCCGCCCGGTGCAGGGTGACGATCTTCTCCGCGGGCAGGCTGACGCCCGGGTTCAGCGCCTTGATCTGCGGAGCGTTCCACATCGTCACCTTGCCGGTGTAGATCTCAGCGAGCACCGTGCCATTGAGCTTGAGGTTCTTGACGCCCTTCACGTTGTAACTGATCTGCTGCGCTGAGATCGCCAGCGCGATGTTCAGCAGGCCTGGGTACTGGGACAGATCCTGGCTGGACAGGTACGCGTCAGACGCGCCGATGTTGACGGTGCCAGTCGCTGCGTCGATGATCCCGGTGCCAGAGCCCGTGCCGCCCGTGGTGATGGTGACGATCGGCGCTCCAGCGGAGGTCACGAACTGCTTCTGGTATGCCTCTGACCAGGTTCCGAACAACGGGAACAAGAGCGTGCTGCCAGTCTCCGTCAGAGACTGCGGCGTCTTGCTAGGAGAGGAAGGCAGGGCGGGACCCTGCATCTTGGCCGCTGCCGTCGATGAACTTGACGGCTTGGAAGGTGAACTGCTGCAGGCCGTGGCCAGCACAGTCAGCGGGACCAGTGCAGCCGCTGTCCAAGCCAAGCGGGTTCGTTTGGTCACCGGGGAATACTCCTTTACTTCTGCATGCTTACGCATGCGCTAGGTGACTCGCACGCGGGTGCGTGCGATGCGGCCGCGCGTTAGCGCGGTTCTCACGCCCGTGCGGGAGGAGTACCGTCCTCCCGCTCGGGTGGTCCTTGGTCAGCCGAATCGGCCGCTTACGTATCGCGCTGTCTCCTCGTGCGATGGGTCCTCGAAGACTTGCCTGGTGGGTCCGTGCTCGACGAGCCGGCCGTTGTTCAGGAAGATCGTGCGGTCCGAGACCCGGCTCGCCTGGCCGAGGTTGTGGGTCACGATGACGATCGTCAGGGTCGGCGTCAGGGTGCGGATCAGCGCCTCGATGGACTCGGTGGTGACCGGGTCGAGCGAGGACGTCGGCTCGTCGAGCAGCAGGACCTCAGGATCGATCGCCAGCGCCCTGGCCAGGCACAGCAGTTGCTGCTGGCCACCGGACAGCCGGAACGGGGAGTCTTTAAGCCGGTCCTTGACCGCGTCCCACAGGCCCACCTCGGCCAGCCGGTCCTGGGCGATCGAGCGCAGGCCGGCCTTCGTCGCCATCCGGTGTGCCTTCACGCCGGCGACCACGTTGTCCATGATCGACATCGGGAAGGGGTTCGGCCGCTGGAAGAGCATCCCCACCTTGCGGCGCAGCGACATCAGCTCGACGCCCGGGTGCCAGATGCTGCGGCCATCGAGCATCACGTCCCCCGAGTGGCGGTAGCCAGAGACCTTGTCGTTCATCCGGTTGAACGTGCGCAGCAAGGTGGTCTTGCCCGAGCCGGTCGGGCCGATCAGCGCCGTAATCTGGCCTCGATGGATGTCCGCGCTGATATCGGACAGAATCGAGCGCTGGCCGAACCCGAGCGTCAGGTCCATGGCACGCAGCGAGAAGGTCGCGCCTGCGTCAGCTCCGCTGTCCCGGACAGCCGCATGGCCCGGATGGGCAGCGTGCGCGACTGGATCCGCGACCGCGCTAATGGGGTCGTCTTCCCGGCCGGCTTCAATCGACATCGTGCGCCCTCGCTAGGTCGGTGCTTCCCGTAACCGCTGCCCTCGGGCCCTGTACAGCCATCACAGAACTGCGTCGTACTGGCATCCCGTCCCTGATCGGCGTCGCCGCCACCGACCGGTACTGCCGTAGCAGGTCAGCACTGCCAAGCAGTTCTCCAATGCCATCGTGGTCGTCGCAGGCCACCGAGGCAGGCCCCCGACAGGCCTCCATACTGCCCAGCAAAAGTTACGAGAAGTTGAACGCAAGGAAACTAGACAGAAGCTGGCGGAGAACATGAACTGCATTTCCCGTCGCAGCTTGTGCTGGCAGGGATAATTCTTCGCATTGTCATTCGAAATACTTGGTAATTCGCGCCAGCGGGCAAGCAGCGCACTGCACCTCATAAAGGCTCGGACCGCTGGGCGGCCAAGACCACTAAGGACAACCAAGGACTCCCGAGTGCGGGCAGGGCGGTGGCCCGCGCTCTTAGCGCGGGCCACCGCCCTGCCTGTTGCTACTGCTTCAGCCTTAGACAGCCACCTCAAGCTCGGTGATCTTGCCGGTGTCCGCCGAGACCGTCCGCTCCACCCGCACCCCGCCGGGCGCGAGTACCCGCAGCGTCCACTCACCGGGAGCGGCGTAGAAGATGAACCCGCCGTCCTCGCCGAGCGGCACCTCCGCAACGAACTCGCCGTCGGTGTTCAGCAGCCGGGCGTAACCGGTGGGCAGTGGCTCACCCGCGCTGGTCACGCGACCCTGAACGACTGCCTCCTTGCCCGCGCCGTCGATCACGCGGATGCCGCCCGCCGGGGCGCCGCAGCCACCACCGGCGGCCTGCCCTGCCTCGCTCATGCTCAGTCCCCTACCTCGATCGGAACTCCGACCAGCGATCCGTACTCGGTCCACGAGCCGTCGTAGTTCTTCACGTTTGGCTGGCCGAGAAGCTCGTGCAGCACGAACCACGTGTGCGCCGAGCGCTCGCCGATACGGCAGTACGCGATCGTGTCCGTGGCGAAGTCCACTCCGGCCTCGTCGCCGTAGAGGGTGCGCAGCGCCTCGTCGCTCTTGAACGTGCCGTCATCCTGGGCCGCCTTGGACCAGGGCACGTTCTTGGCGGTCGGCACGTGGCCGCCGCGCTGTGCCTGCTCCTGCGGCAGGTGCGCCGGGGCGAGCAGCCGCCCGGCGAACTCGTCAGGAGAGCGCACGTCGACCAGGTTCAGGTGGCCGATCGCGGCGACAACGTCGTCGCGGAAGGCCCGGATCGCGCGGTCCTGCTCCTTGGCGTGGTAGCTGGTGTGCGCACGATGCGGCACGTCGGTGACGAGGTCACGCGAGTCGAGCTCCCACTTCTTGCGCCCGCCGTCGAGCAAGACGACCTTGTCATGGCCGTAGAGCTTGAAGTACCAGTACGCGTAGGCCGCGAACCAGTTGTTGTTGCCGCCGTAGAGGATGACCGTGTCGTCGTTGGAGATGCCGCGCTCGGAGAGCAGCGCCTCGAAGCCCGCCCGGTCGACGAAGTCCCTGCGGACCGGGTCCTGCAGGTCCTTCTTCCAGTCGATCTTCACGGCGCCCTTGATGTGGCCCTTGTCGTAGGCCGAGGTGTCCTCGTCGACCTCGACGAGCACCAGGCCGGGGTCATCCAGGTGGTCTTGCACCCAGTCGGCGTCTACCAGAACCTCAGATCGGCTCATGTGTCAATCTCCTTGTCAGCTCTGTCCGGCGCCAGTGACCTGGCGGGCCGGCACGATCCGTCGGATAAGCAGGTACATCTCGCAGCCCAGGCACAGGCCGAAGGCTCCGTTCAGGAAGGCGGCGATCAGCGCCATCGCCGTGGCCGCGATGCCCAGCCAGGTGATGCCCGCCGCGTAGCCGGCGACGCCGACCACCGCGAAGGCAAGGCCGACGCCCTGCGCGAACCGCGGCGGCGCCTCGGCCTCGAGTTCCGTCGGCGGCTTGAGCCGCGGGCGGATGAGTGACTTGTAGAGCAGGCCGTACGGCGCGTAGCGCAGCCCGAATATCGCGCCGGTCGCGAACACCAGCGCCTGGGCGGCTAGCAGCCATGCGCTGCTCGTGATGAGGACGACGATGAGCACCACCGTCGTGATGATGGCCCCGAACCGGGCTCCCCGCGGATCGATCTGCACGTCCGCTCCTTCCGTTACTGCCGGCCAGAGCAAGGGCCTGCTCGGGCGTGGGAGATTGTCAGGCCGGCGTAACGGTCAGAGCGCGGCTGCCACCCGACAGTAATCCACGGCACGCCGCCTCGTCAGGCCACCCCCGAGGCGGGCATCTCTGCCTTCCCGATCACATTGATAGGAAATCATACCACGGCCCCAACCGCGGAAATCACGTCCGCCTTGCTGGGCTGGCCGCTGGCGCGGTGGGTAATCTGCCCGTCCGGTCCGAGCACAAACGTCGTAGGAGTCCGCCGGACGTCGAGCCGCCGCACCAGGTCCAGGTGCGACTCCGCGTCGATCTCCACGTGGCTGACGCCGTCGACCATGCCAGCGACCTCGGACAGGATGCGCCTAGTCGCGCGGCACGGTGCGCAGAAGGCGGTCGAGAACTGCACCAGCGTGGCCCTGCTGCCGAGCTCCGCACCGAGGTCCGCTGCGGTGAGCCCGCCACCCGTGGCCCCGTCAGTCGCCGCCCCGTCAGTCGCGGCTCCGTCAGTGGCCCCCGCGCGGGTACTGGCACGGATCCGGCCGTTGCGGCTTTGCCAGACAAGGCCAAACGCGGTCGCAGCAAGCAGGGCGCATACGCTGGCGACAATTCCGGCCGTCACGGCGGCGTAAACATGCGCGTCGCGCCGGACATTCCCGCCCGGGGATCAACTCCAGCGCGCGGACCACTCCAGCGTGCTCAGTCCGCGGGGATCGTCGCCAGGACCCGGTGCCCCGAGGTCAGCACGAAGCTGGCGACACTGGCGGCAGGGACGTACGACCGCGCCGGGTACCAGATGGACTCACCGCCGTACCCCACCAGCCAGCCGCCTGCCAGGCTGCGCTGACCATCCTTGGCGACGACCCAGAACTTGCAGTGCGTCCAGGTTGGAAGCCCGCTTGCCCGGACTTCCATCAACGTGCCCCAGCTCTTCTTCGCGTAGCGAACCTTCACCGCGATCCCGTCGGTGTGCGCGCTGACAGTTTCGAAGGCCGAGCCAGCCGCGGCGGGCCGCGGAGTGAACTCATGTGTCGCGGCGGCGGCGCCGCCGGCTGCGATCAGCAGGGCGGCGGCGGTAGCGAACGCCGCGCGCACCCGCCTGGTGCGCCGCTTGGCCTTGACTTGCCCGAGCAGCGATTCAAGCACCGCAGTGGACGGCATGGCCACGTCGTAATCGCTGGCTTCGCCTGCGGCACTCGGATCGGTCGCCAGGATCCGCTCAGCCTCTTCCGCTGGCACCCGGTGCAGCAGCGCAGGCAGCAAGGCGAGCTGGGCAAGCTCCTCGCGGCACTCGTAGCACTGGCTCAGGTGTGCTTCCACCTGAGCGCGCTCGGCCGGCTCGATGGCGCCGACGACGTACACGCCGAGCAGTTCGCGGTATGCGCGGCACGACGGGTCACTCATGGCGCAAGCCCCCGTTCCTCAAGTGCCAGCTTCAGAGCCCTCAGCGCGTAGAAGGTACGTGATTTCACGGTACCCGCGGGTACGCCAAGCGCCGTTGCTGCCTCGGCCACGGAGTGGTCGCGGTAGTAGGTCTCGAGCAGCACGGCACGATGATCTGGACGAAGTGATCGCAGCGCGTCGGCGACCGCCCAGGACTCCAGCGCGCGGTCAGCGGTATCCGGGACGGCCGTCGTCTGCAGGGCGGCCTCGCCGACCTCGTGCGGCCTGGCCTGGCGAGCCCGGTGCGCGTCGACGGCCAGGTTCCTGGCCACAGCGAACAGCCAGGGCCTGGCAGGCCTGTCGACGATGGCGTCCGGATGCATCCAGGCACGGAGCAGAGTTTCCTGCACGATGTCCTCAGCTCGTTGCCGGTCGCCGTTGGTCAGGTGCAGCGCGTACCGGAAGAGCGGCCCGCCATGCTCCCGGTAGAGCGCGCGGACAAGCTCCTCGTCGGTTGCCGGCTTGGGCTGTTCAGCACTGCCGGCGCCGTCGCGAACCACCACACCGACGTTAACGTGCGCCAGGGCGATCCGGTTCAGTCTGGCGGCGCCACTTACGGCTTGATTTTGCCTAGCCGCCCGCGAACGGCGGCAAGACCTCGATGATGGCGCCGTCGGCCAGCGTGACCGACTCGGGCGGGCGGGTGCCGGCGGGCTCGTCGTCGATCAGGAACGAGGACCTCGCCAGTACCTGCCGCAGCCGTTCGGCCCGGTCACCATGCGGATGGGCGGCAGCGACCCCGGCAACCCCGGCGGCCAGCGCGGCGGCGAGGTCGGCTCCCTGCACCTTCTGCTCCGCCAGGCCCGCGGCATCCTTCGCAGCGGCCCAGTAGCGCAAGGTAACTGTCGCCATGTCAGCTATCCTCACTCATAGCGACCCGTGCCAACGCCGACATCGGGCTCTCGCTGATCCAAGGCGGCAATTCCGCTCGCAGGATCTGCACCGGCGAGATCCGCGGCGGACCGGAGGTGGCGGCTGGTGAGCAAGGTGCTCCTGCTCACTAGCACGCGCGAATCAGCAGCCGAGATTCTGCCTTCGCTCTCCCTGCTCAGCCATCTCGTGCGGCTGGCGCCGGCCACTGCTGATGCGCTGGCCAGCCAGGTTGCCGCTGGCCAGGGCGGGGCCGAAGGGGCCACGCCAGACGCCGTGCTGGTCGATGCGCGCCGGGACCTGGTCCGGGCGCGGGAATTGCTGCGCCACCTCAGGCGGTCCGACATCCCCCTGCTCGCGGTGATCAGCGAGGGAGCCTGGGCCGCGATCACCGCCGAGTGGGGCACGGACGACATCATCCTGAACACGGCAGGACCCGGCGAGGTCGAGGCCAGGATCCGGCTCGCCATTGGCCGCGCCGCGGCGCACGCGATCCAGCCGGCCCAGGAGCTGACCTCCGGCGAGCTGGTGATCGACGAGGCGACCTACTCGGCCAGGATCAGCGGCACCGCGCTCGACCTGACGTTCAAGGAATTCGAGCTGCTCAAGTTCCTCGCGCAGCACCCGCGGCGGGTGTTTACCAGGTCACAACTGCTGCAGGAGGTCTGGGGATACGACTACTTCGGCGGAACGAGGACCGTCGACGTGCATGTTCGCAGGCTGCGCGCCAAGCTCGGCGCCGATAACGAAGCTCTCATCGGCACCGTGCGCAATGTCGGCTACAAGTTCGTCCCGGCCAAGCCAGACCCGCGCCGCGGCGAGGCGGCAGCCGGAGCGCCCGGGCCCAGGAGCGGGCAGCCAGCGGCAGTGCCCAGAACCAGCCGACCGAGCCGGGCCGGACGCACGCAAACGGGCGGCACGCCTGCGGGGCGCACTGGGCCGTCGCGCGGACCTGGGCGCGACACCACCGCGGGAGCCAGCCGATGACCGAGGTCAGGGTCGCCGCGCGGCTGACCGACGACGAGGTCGCGGCGATATTGCGGCTGGTCAGGCTGGCCACCGACGAGGACGGCGTCGCGCCGCTTTCCGAGCATGTGATGCTGCACCTGCGCTATGGCGGTGATCAGCAGGCGCGCAACGTGATCCTCACTGATGGCGGCGAGATCGCCGGGTATGCCCACCTGGATCCGACTGACCCCGTGGCCGGCCCGAGCGGTGAGCTGGTGATCCACCCTGCGCGCCGGCGGCGGCATCTGGGACTGGAGCTTGTTAAGGCACTGTCGGCAGAGGCCGGGGACAGCACGCTGAGGCTGTGGGCGCATGGTGACCTGCCAGCGGCGTCCCGGCTGGCCGCGGCGGCCGGCTTCGAGCGGGTCAGGGCGCTATGGCAGATGCGGCGCTCGCTGCAGGCCAGGATCGGACGCCCGCAGGTCGCCGACGGGATCACCATCCGCACGTTCCGGGTCGGCCAGGACGAGGACGAGTGGACCGCCCTCAACAAGCGCGCGTTCGCGACCCACC
>JASHXW010000398.1 GCA_030043395.1 Streptosporangiaceae bacterium | reverse complement strand
GGCACCCTCGTCGCCAACGGCACCAAGCTCGTCCGATGGCTGCCGGGCGCGAACTGCTGACCTTGGTAGGACCCCCAGTGTTCCACGGTGCTGACCGTCTTTACCCGGGGTGCGCCCGTGCCGGTCGCGCAGCCGGATACGCAAGTCACGGCAACAGCCATCGCGACCATCAGCGACCCTGACGCGGTCGAGCTCATGCCTCTCCTTGTCGCCACATCGGCGAGGGCGGTGTCTTGTCATACCTGACCAGGACTGATGCCGCTAAACGGGGCAGCCGGCCCTGCTCCGGTACCGGGGCGAAGTGGCTCCGTTTCAGGGGTGCCACTTCCCGGGTCAAGGGTTACCCTTGGGGATCAAGGTACGAGTTTGGCAGATAAGGGGCAGACGGGTCGGCCCGTTTTCGCACGAAAGGGGGAGGTCATTGACCAGTCTGAAGTGGATAGGAAAGATCACGGTTCTCGGCGCAGTGGTCGCCTTGAGCACTGTCGCCTGCGGAGGCACGGCCAGCAATTCCAGCACAAGCGGCGGCACGGTGTCGATCGCCGATGAGTATGGGATCACCTGGCCCTGCGAGTTCAACCCGTACAACGCCACAGTCAACTACGACTCCTTCGGGCCCATCTACGAAGAACTCGTCTACATGGACTCGCTGAAGGACGGCGCAACCACGCCGTGGCTGGCCACCAAGTGGGCATGGTCCAACAGTGACAAGACGCTCACCTTCACGATCCGGAACGGAGTCAAGTGGAGCGACGGCAAGCCGTTCAGCGCCAAGGACGTCGTCTTCACATTTGACTTGCTGAAGAAGTACCCGGCCCTCGACCTCAACTCGGACTGGTCGGTGCTGAGCAGCGTCTCGCTGAGCGGTTCTGATCAGGTTGTCTTCAACTTCAAGACCGCGGCAGTCCCGTACTTCTACTACATAGCGGACGAGACGCCCATCGTGCCTGAGCACATCTGGTCGAAGATCAGTAACCCGGTCACCTACCTCGACAAGACCCCGGTCGGCACTGGACCGTACACGATGGCGTCCTGCAGCCCGGCCAACATCCAGTACAAGAAGAACCCCCATTACTGGCAGCCCGGCCTCCCGAAGATCGAGACGGTGAACTTCCCCTCGTACCTGTCGAACAACAGCGCCAACGCAGACCTGCGGAACGGAACGGACCAGTGGGGCTCGCAGTTCATGCCGAGCATCAAGAAGTACTACCTGGATGCGAATCCCAAGTACTACCACTACTGGTTCGAGCCCGTTTACAACGTCATGATCTGGTTCAACCTGACCAATCCGCAGTTCACGCTGCCCGTGCGGCAGGCCATGGCGTACGCGATTGACCGCGCTCAGGTCTCGAAGATCGGCGAGTACGGCTATGAGCCGGCGTCGAATCAAACGGACATCGTCAAGCCGACGTTCGCTAGCTGGTATGACTCCTCAGCGGCGGCCAAGTACGGCAATGCGTACAGCTACGACCCGAAGAAGGCCATCTCGATCCTCACCGCTGCCGGCTACAAGCGGGGCAGCAACGGCATCTTCGCCAAGGGCGGCAAGCTGCTGGCGTTCTCGATCATCAACAATGGCGGCTTCTCCGACTGGGTCGCAGCCGTCGGGGTGATCCAGAGCGAACTCAAGGCGGTCGGCATCCAGATCACGCCCGACAACCTGTCGAACACGACGTTCGACACCGACATCTCCACCGGCCACTACCAGCTGGCCTATGACTGGGACAGCGGCGGGCCCACTCCGTACTACGAGCTGCGGGCCGTCCTGTACTCGCCGAACACCGCGCCGATCGGCAAGACAGCGGCGAGCAACTACGAGCGGTACTCGAGCCAGTCCACCGACGCGCTGATCGAGAAGTACGCGTCGACCACGAGCCCGGCGGTCCAGCACCAGGTGGTCGACGAACTGCAGCAGGTCATGCTGTCGGACGTGCCGGTCATCCCGGTCACCGAGGCAGTCGACTGGTACCAGTACGACACCCAGCACATCGGCGGCTGGGTGACGCAGAGCAACCCGTATGCGCAGCCGAACCAGTACGCCGTTCCTGACTGGGGGGTGCTCCTGCTGCACCTGTACGAGAAGAAGTAACAGGCCCGGGCCGGGCAGAGAGGCGCGCGGATGGCGTTCGTCGTGCGGAGGCTGGGCTTCTTCGCCGCCACGTTGTGGGCGGCGGTGAGCCTGAACTTCATCATCCCGCGCCTCATGCCCGGCAACCCGGTGCTAGCCCTCGAGGCACAGCACCCGCACCTGAACCCGCAAGCGATCCACTCGCTGACGGTTCTGCTCGGCGGCAGGTACCAGGGCAGCCTGCTCGTGCAGTACCTGAAGTACTGGAAGAGCGTGGTCACGTTCAACTTCGGGATCTCGATCACGACGAGCTTCGGCACCTCGGTGAGCACCCTGGTGATGCACGCCCTGCCGTGGACGCTCGGACTGGTCGGCGTGACGACCATCCTGGCATTCATCCTGGGCACGCTGATCGGCCTGGTCAGCGCGTGGCGCCGGGGCAGCTGGCTGGACAGCGCGCTACCGCCGATCTTCGTGATCACATCGGCCTTCCCCTATTTCTGGGTCGGGCTGATCCTCATCTACTTCTTCGCGATCAGGCTGGGCGTCTTCCCGCAGGAGGGCGCTTACAACTACCTGAACGACACGCCCGGGCTGAACTTCCATTACATGGTGGATGTGTTCGAGCACGCGGTCCTGCCTGGCCTGACGATCCTGATCACCGCGATCGGCGGCTGGATCCTGACGATGCGGAACAACGTCATCACGGTCATGGCCGATGACTACGTGCGGACGGCCCGCGCAAAGGGCCTGAAACCATGGCGAATAATGTGGGCTTATGTCGGGCGAAATGCCGTTCTCCCGAACCTCACTGGATTCGCGATGTCGCTCGGCTTCGTGGTCTCCGGCGCGATCGTGGTGGAGTACGTGTTCAACTATCCCGGGCTCGGGACCCTGCTGCTCACATCAGTGAACGGCCTGGATTACCCGCTGATGCAGGCGCTCTTCTTGCTGATCACGTTCGCGGTGCTGATCAGCGTCCTCTGCGCAGACGTCGTCAGCGCGCTGATCGATCCCCGTACCAGAGAGTCAGGTTAGAGCGCGGCCGATGGCGATACGTAGGCCCAGCACCAGCGATCGCGAACGCGCGACCACGGCGGCAGGCGGCCCGGCCGGCAGCCGTCCGCGTTCCGGCACGTCGACGGGCCGCCGGCCGGGCGCGCAGTTCTTCCGCGCGCTGCTGCGCAGCCGGAAGGGCACCATCGGCGCGGTGCTGCTGTTGTTCTTCCTGGTGCTCGCCATCTTCCCCGGCCAGATCGCGCCCTATAACCCCAGCTACATCGGATTCCCGCAGAGCATGCCACCGTCGGCCGCGCACTGGCTCGGCACCACCTCGCAGGGGCAGGACATCTTCTCCCAGCTCATCTGGGGCACCCGGCAGTCATTGATCATCGCCATCGCGGCAGGCGGTCTCGCGACCATTGTCTCGGTACTGGTGGGCGTGTCGGCGGCCTACCTCGGCGGGGTCAGGGACGCGGTCCTGTCCCTCATCACCGACGTGCTGCTGGTGATTCCGATCTTCCCGCTCGTCATCGTGATCGCGGCCTACCTGCGCAGCGCCGGCCTCGCCGACATCATCATCGTGCTGGGCGCCCTCGGCTGGTCCTACGGTGCCCGCCAGCTGCGGGTCCAGGCGCTTTCGCTGCGGAACCGGGACTTCCTCACGGCGGCCAAGGTTCGCGGAGAACGCAGCAGCTACATCATCTCCTCCGAGATCCTGCCGACGATGACCTCCCTGATCGTGGCCACGTTCCTCGGCACCGCGGTCTTCGCCGTGCTGACGGCAGCGGGCCTGCAGTTCGTCGGGCTCGGTGACCCGGGGGCGCAAAGCTGGGGCACGATGCTCTACTGGGCGCAGAACGACGAGGCGCTCGGCGCCGGAATGCCGCTGTGGGCGATCATGCCCGGGCTGTGCATCGCCATGCTCGGCGGCGCATTCGCCTTCCTGAACTACGCCTTCGACGAGATCTCGAATCCCGCGCTGCGGCCGGTGCGGCGCCTGGCTCGCAAGCCACGCGCCCGTAACGCCGGGCCAGCGCCCGGACGACCTCGACCGGCGTCGGGCAGCGCGCGTGAGGGCCGCGGATCGCCCGTGTCCGAGCA
The DNA here is from genome assembly GCA_030043395.1 of Streptosporangiaceae bacterium. Next base: position 3,866 of record JASHXW010000398.1, on the reverse strand, counting down.
CTTGCTCGAGGTGCGCCAGCTTTCGGTTGCCTACGCGACCGATGGCGACCCTGTGGTCGCCGTCGACAAGGTGGACCTGCACCTGGACCGGGGAGAGTTCCTCGCCGTGGTCGGCGAATCAGGTTGCGGTAAGTCGACCCTCATGTTCGCGATCGCGCAGCTTCTGGTTAAGCCCGCGGGGATCACCGGCGGGAGCGTGATCTTCCGCGGCCGCCAGATGGCAGAGATGAGCGACAAGCAGCTGCGGCACATCCGCTGGCAGGAATTCTCCGTCGTCTCGCAGAGCGCCATGAGCGCGCTTAATCCGGTGCTGACGATCGGGCAGCAGATGCGGGACGCGTGCAAGGCGCACTCGGCAATGTCGAAGGAGGAGATCACCGAGCGGTCGAGAGAGGTCCTGCGGCTTGTCTCGATCGACCCCGTGCATCTTGACAGCTATCCGCACCAGCTCTCCGGCGGCATGCGCCAGCGGGCGATGATTGCGATGGCCCTGTTGTTCACGCCGGATCTTGTCATCATGGACGAGCCGACGTCAGCGCTGGACGTCGTGGCGCAGCGGTCGCTGATGCGCCAGATCAAGGACCTGCAGGAACGCCTCGGCTTCGCGACCATCTTCGTCACCCATGACATGTCACTGGTACGGAACTTCTCCGATCGCGTGATGGTGATGTACGCGGGCCAGGTAGCCGAGCTCACCACCACGACCACGCTGTTCGAGAACCCGCGCCACCCCTACGCCCGCGCCTTGCTCGAGGCCTTCCCGTCGGTGCGCGGCCCGAAGGTGGCGCTTACCGGAATCGCAGGCTCGCCGCCCAATGTGGCCTCCCCGCCGCCGGGCTGCCGGTTCCAGCCGCGCTGCGCGGACGCCATGCCCGAGTGCGCGATCACCGAGCCGCCGCTGTACGACCTCGGGGATTCCTCCGTCCGCTGCTTGCTGTACAAGGACGCGCACCCCGGTGCTGCCAGCCTGGCGGGACGCTCGGCCCGGGTCGCGGGCAACCTCGCTGCGGTCATCGAGGCGCGGCACGGGGAGACGGCGCCTGGGCTGGGTGACGGAACGCGCGGCCACCCAGCGCACGCCGACGGCGCGCACGCTGACGGAACGCGGCCGGACGACGCGGAGCTCGGGCAGGCGCCACTGCTCGATGTCACTGACGTGTCCCGGCAGTTCCGGCTGAGCGGAATGTGGTCGAGGAAGTCGCTGCACGCGGTGGACGACGTCAGCTTCTCCATCGGCCGCAAGGAGATCGTCGCGCTCGTCGGTGAGAGCGGAAGCGGCAAGAGCACGATTGCCAGGCTGCTCGCGATGGTCTACCGGCCAGACTCCGGACAGGTGCTGTTCGAGGGCAAGCCCATCAGCGCCTTGCGGGGCCGTCGCGACAAGCTCGCCTACCGCGGGCACGTTCCGATGGTCTTCCAGGATCCGTACACCTCGATCAACCCAGCCTTCCGGGTATCGCACGGGATCATGCGAGCTATCAAGCTGCACCGGCCGGACATCAGCCGGGCCGAGCGCCGCGACGAGGCACTCCGGGTCATGGAGGCAATCGGCCTGAAGCCGGCAGAGGAGATGCTGTCCAAGTACCCGTACGAGCTGAGCGGCGGCCAGCGGCAGCGCATCGGCTTCGCCCAGGCGCTTGCACTGCGGCCGAAGCTCATTCTCGCCGACGAGCCAGTGTCCATGCTGGACGTCTCCATCCGGGTGGGCATCTTGAACCTGATGGCCGAGCTGCGTGCCCGCGAGGATGTGTCCATCCTGTACATCACCCACGACCTTGCCTCTGCGCGTTACCTGGCCGACCGGGTCATCGTGATGTACGCCGGTCATGTCGTGGAAGTCGGCCCGACCGAGCAGCTGCTGGCCGCGCCGCGGCACCCTTACACTCAGCTGCTGCTCTCGGCGGTGCCCGATCCGCAGTCGGGAGGAGAAGACACCGCCGTCGCCGATGCGGGTGAGCCGCCAAGGGTCGTGAACCCCGTGCCCGGATGCCGTTTCGAGCCGCGCTGTCCTTTCGCCATCGAGCAATGCCGCACCATCACGCCGCGGCTTGGCGAGGTAGCTGCCGGGCAGCTGGCGGCCTGTCACGTCGCCCTGGCGGAGGCCAAGAGCCAGGTCTCGGCCGCTGCGACATCCGCTGAAGCTTCGCCGGGCGCTGCGTCCGCGGCGGAAGCGCCGGCGTGAGCTCAGGGTGAGCATCTTGACCGCCGCGATCGTGCCGCGCCCGCTCAGCGTCAGGCATCTCGACGACGCGGGCATGCGGGGCGTCGGCGCCGAGCTTGGCGATGGCCTGGTCATCAGGCATGATCCCGAGTTCGCCAGAGAGGCACGATGGTTCCGTCGGGTGCTTGAAGCTGGCACGGGCTGGGTCGTGTCCGTCGCGGCAGCAGGGGAGCTTGACCGAGCTCCAGGCGACCGGAAGGCCGTAGCCGTTGCCGGGCAGTCAGCGACGATCGAATTGCGGCGTGATGACCTCGGGGATCTTCCACGGGAGCTCAGCTCGCTCGTCCCGGCGGCCTCGCGCGCCGAGGCATACCGGCTCACCTCCGCTGGCGGGCGAGTGGCGATCGCAAGTCCGGGCCCGGCCGGCATCTTCTATGGCCTGCAAACCCTCCGGCAGCTGCTACCCGACTCCGCGTTTCGCCAGGCCGGGCGATGCGGGCCCGTTCAGCTTCCTGAGCTTGAGATCGTCGATGCTCCCCGGCTCGCCTGGCGGGGCGTGCACCTCGATGTCGCCAGGCACTTCCTGCCGAAGACGTTCGTCCTGAAGCTCATCGACCTGATCGCCCTGCACAAGTGCAACGTGCTGCACCTGCACCTGACCGATGACCAGGGGTGGCGGATGCCTGTTGCGAGTCATCCACGGCTCACCGAGGTGGGCGCATGGCGGCCCGAACCCGCGGGCGACGGGTCCACCGCCGGGCACGGCGGCTTCTACACGCGGGAAGACCTGACGGAGATCGTCGCGTTCGCGGCCGAGAGACATGTCAACGTGCTGCCCGAGATCGACATGCCTGGCCACATGGTCGCGGCGATCGCGGCATATCCGCAGCTCGGCAACACGGCGCAACGCCTGTCGGTTCGTCCCGAGTGGGGCATCTCGCCGCACATTCTCAATCTGGAAGACGCCACGCTCAGCTTCTGCGCCGACGTGATCGACGAGGTCGTGGCAATCTTCCCGTGGAAGTATGTCCACCTCGGCGGCGACGAGTGCCCCATCGGCGAGTGGACCACCAGCCCTCGCGCCCAGCAGCTCATGCGTGAGAACGGTTACGCCGACGAGGGCGAGTTGCAGGGCTGGTTCACCGGGCGGATGTCCGCGCATCTCGCCCGTCGGGGGCGCACGCTTGTCGGCTGGAGCGAGATCGTCCAAGGCGGTGCGCCAACGGATGCCATCGTGATGGCGTGGCGCGGCGAGCAGGACGCGGTCAAGGCGACAGCCGCTGGCCACGACGTCGTCATGACTACGCAGGACTGGCTGTACTTTGACCGGCCCTACTCGCAGAGCGCGGCCGAGCCGGCGGGCTTCCCCGGAACGATCAGCGTCGAGAAGGTCTATCGCTACGAACCCGTGCCCGCTGCGATACCACCGGATCAGCGGCACCACGTGCTGGGAGCCCAGTGCGAGCTGTGGACCGAGCAGGTCGCATCGACCGATCACGCTGAGTACCTCTATTTTCCGCGGCTGTCGGCCTTCGCTGAGGCTGCCTGGCTGACCGAGACCCATGGGCAGGCCAAGTCCTACGAGGAGTTCTTGCCTCGCCTCGCCCGGCACTTGCGCCGGCTGACGGCCCTTGGCGTAAATTACCGCCCGCTAGCTGGCCCTACCCCTGCGCAGTCGCGGGTGTGGGCCGACCCGGCATCCTCC
>JASHXW010000397.1 GCA_030043395.1 Streptosporangiaceae bacterium | reverse complement strand
TCACAGCGCTCCAGAACGCCATTCTCGCCCGGGCGGGCATGGTCACCTACTCCGGACCGCACTGGTCGAGTTTCGGGATGCGCGACTACTTCGAGCAGACTGAGCAGTGGTTCGCGCAGGCCCTGTTCGAGCAGGGGCCGATCGACCTGCGCCCGGCGAAGATCTGGACCGATGACCTCTGGTTCGCCGACCAAGATAAGCGGACCGTCTACCCGAACGATGGCTGGTGGCCACTCAGGCCCGGTCAGGCGACTGGCCGTATTGTCGGCGGCAACCTGTGCACGCTCAATCTTCTGCAAGGAACCCAGTGGATGCCCTCTCTCGACGGAGCGCTGCTCATGGTCGAGGACGACCGGCTCAGTGACTTCAAGGAGTTCGCCCGCAACCTCGCCTCCCTGTTGCAGCTTCCCGGTGCTGAAGGGGTGCAGGGCCTGGTGATCGGCCGCTTCCAGGAGGCGAGCGGAGTCACCCGCCGCCTGCTCGAGCAGATCATCGCCCGACAAGATCGCCTGAAGGACGTGCCCGTGCTCGCCAATGTCGACTTCGGTCACACCTACCCGCTCGCCACCTTCCCGATCGGCGGCCGGGCTGAATTGAGCGTCGACGGCGCCTGTTCCCTGCGCTTGAGCGACTCCTAGGGCGCGTGAACCCATGGACTTTCCAGGCCGGGACGGGGTTCGGCTGGCCTACCAGGAGATTGGCGAGGGCCGGCCAGTCATCCTCATTCACGGGCACATAGCCCGAGGCGCGCACTGGGTCGAGTCAGGACTGGCCGGGCGGCTGGCTGATCAGGGGTACCGGGTGATCATGCCGGACCTGCGGGCACACGGGGAGAGCTCCAAGCCGCATGACGCCGCCTGTTACCCGCCCGACGTGCTCACGGACGACGGCCTCGCACTGGTCGACCGACTCGGGCTCACCGACTACGACCTCGTCGGGCACTCCCTGGGAGGACGGACCGTGATCCGGATGCTCGCGCGTGGCGCTACGCCTCGGCGGGCGGTCATTTCTGGCTATGGCCTCGAGGCATTGCTGCACGCGGCGGAGCGGACCGGGTGGTACCGCGAGTTCTTCTCTGCGTGCGGCACCGGCGCTTTCGAGCCGGGCAGCGACGAGCAGGAGACTGAGGACTGGCTGCGTGCCACTGGCGGTGACCCGCAGGCGTTGCTCCTGGCCCTCGACTCGTGGGTCAACACGGCGCCGGAGGAACTGACGTCGATCACCGTGCCGACCCTGGTCCTGACCGGCGCGCAGGACCGGCACAATCAGACCGCGAAAGCACTCGCGGACGCTTTGCGCGGGCAGCACATCGAAGTGCCCGGCGGCCATTTCACTGCCGAACAGTCACCGGAATTCGACGAGGCACTGGTCGCGTTCCTGGCGGACTAGCAGTCCGCCGTTGTCGGGCCGCTTAGCATCAAGGGACATGGCTAATGCCGCGAGCGGGCCTGCCCAACTTCGCATCGTGCCCGCCAACGAGGTGTCCTGGGACGACCTGCGGGCGGTCGTCGGCACTGCCCGCGCCTTCGACGCATTGTGCTTCTGCCAGCGGTTCAAGGTCTTGCGGAGCTGGCAGTCGATGGGCGAGGAGGCGCGCGCCCACCGACTGCGGGCCCAGGCTGATTGCGGACATCCGGACTCCGACACGACATGCGGGCTGGTCGGCTATCTCGACCACGAGCCCGTGGCCTGGTGCGCAGTCGAGCCCCGGACCGGGTATGTCCGGCTTACCAGGCCCGTTACCTGGGCCGGTCGGAATGAGGACAAGACTGACGAGGCCGTGTGGGCTATCACGTGCCTGCTCACCCGCACGCCGTATCGCTGGCAGGGCTTTACCTACCAGATGATCGAAGCGGCTGTTGAGTTCGCGCGAGAGCGTGGGGCGCATGCCGTGGAGGGCTACGGGATGCTCACCGAGCCGGGCAAGGAAATCACCTGGGGCGAACTGCATGTGGGCAGCCGGAACGCGTTCGCCGCTGCCGGGTTCAGGGAAGTGAACAGGCCTACGAAGCGCCGCGTCGTGATGCGGATCGATTTGCACCCAGCCAGGTCGCCGACGACGGGGCTGAGAACGTAGCGGATCCCGTGGTGTGGCGGGGGGATGGCGAGTGCCTGAGGCCGAGGGTCAGCCCCAGGACGACCCCGATGAGAACGAGCAGTATCACCGAGCCGAGCACGATCGCGATCACGCAGCCGGACCGGCCTACCCCCGGCTGCGGGCCATAGCTGTACTGAGGCTGGCTGGGCTGCTGCTGCTGGTCGTCGGGCCGATCGGGTTGGCCCGGGTCTTGCGGCTGGCTGAGCTGCTGCTCGTCGTCGGGCCGACCGGGTCGGCCCGGGTCCTGCGGCTCATCCGGCGGATAGCTCATCGGCGGGGCCTCTCAACGGTCAGCCGCGTTGGCGCAGGGACTCACGCGTCCCGCGCCATCGTATCCGCCCCCTCCGCGCAGTTCGCGCGCTGGCGCAGCCGCGTGGCGCGCAGTACGAGCTCGATGGCGAACTTCGTATCGGGATCGCTGAGCTGACCTCCGAGCACGCGCTCCAGCGCGCGCATCCGGTACCGCACGGTCTGCGGATGCACGCCGAGCCGCTGCGCCATCTCCGGCGCAGTGCCCTTGGTCTCCAGCCATGCGCCGAAGGTCTCGGTTAGCCGCTGCTGCTGCACGGGGCTGAGCTCGGCCAGCGCGCCCAGCCTGCGCTGCGCGAGCTGATCGATCAGGGCGTTGTCCGCCACCAGGCACAGCGCGACAAGATGGTCCTCACAGTAGGTAACCGGGCCGTCGCCGATGATCCCGGCCCTGCTGAGCGCCAGCGCCCGGCGTGCCCAGCGCAGCGAATGGCAGGCATCGGCTACGGGCACGCCCAGGCCGACGGCCGCGCGGGCGCCGCCAAGCGCGTGCTCGAGCGCAGCGCGATCGCCGGGCCCGATCGGGCCAGGCAGTAGCAAGTGCGGCTGCGGCCCGCCCAGCTCGGCGAGCGAGTCGGCTGGCAGTTCGGGCGCACACTCCTGGCCAGGCTCCAGCGCGACCATCGTCACTTGCCCGGGCATCGCCCAGCCCACCAGCTCTGCCAGCTCGGTGATCGCCCTGGCCGGCGCGGGCGGACGCTCGAGGATGAGCCGCAGTAGCCGGCGCCGCCACTCCCGCTGCGACCTGCCGCTGCGCGCTTTCGCTTCGAGATAGCCCTGCAGCGACTGCGAGGCGAGCTGGTCGGTGTACTCGAGCACGGCGTCGGCCAGCCATGACATCACCGCGGACGGCGCCCCGCAACGCAGGCCTACCTCCATCACCCGGCGCCAGCCGACATGCACGCCGATCCGGTACGCCGCCTGCAGGCTGTCCAGGCTGCGGCCTTCCTGTGCTTCGTACTGCCCGAGCTTGCGGCACATGCTGTCGCGCTGCTCGTGCGGCGTGGCTGGATCGGCGACCGAGTCGAAGAAGGAAGTGAGCGCCTGCTGCACGCAAACCCGCAGCGCGTGCCCGCACGGGCCGTCCATCGGCCGCGCGTACTCGGGAATCCTCGACCTGATCTCCTCGATGATCTCGCGTGCCAGGTCGGGAAGCTCAGGGCGCATGAGGGCGGCAAGCTGGCCCTTGTGCATCACAGGCGGGCTGCCCGCAAGCCGCGCGCCGGGACCATCAGGGCCCGGCTTGTGCGCCACCGACCCCACCGCGGCCACCGTTCGCTCTGACACGGTACTGACGATAACGCCTGCGCTCGGCCAGAATGCTCACCTTGTGATAAACACTAGGGCTCGCCTGCGCTCGATGTGATAAGAAGTCTGATCGAACGGCTCCGGGCCTGGCCAACGGCCTGTGCTCGCTTGCCGCGCAATGTTACGGAGAAGTAACGTACTCGCCAGTAGCAAGTGAGTACGACCAGCGAGGGTAGTCAACGGCCTGACGTCAGCCAGGCGTCGGCCCCCCGATCAAGGAGAAGGAACCCATGGCGTTGATGAAACGTGCCAGCAATGTCTTGCTCACCATCGCCGCGGCTGGCGCCGTGGTCGCCATGAGCGCGGGGCCAGCAATGGCCGCGACCACGCTCACCGTCAAGGTAACCGGCGGTGGCAGCTTCACCGCCTCATCATCGAAGACCGTGCTGAGCAACAAGGGCGTCAGCGTGACCTGCACGGGCTCCAAGAGTTCGGGCACGATCGCCAGCGGCACCTACAAGGGCACGTCACCAGTCAAGGTCGGCACCGTCACCAAGCTCTCGTTCACCGGATGCACGGGTCCGCTCGGCAAGGTGACGACCAAGGTCGAGGGGCTTCCCTACACCATGAGCATCGACTCCACGTCCACCAGCAAGGGCGAGACCGACGGGATCATCGGCGGCGCTAAGGTCTCGGTCAGCATGACTGCATGCTCGTTCATGGTGACTGGCTCCACGCCAGGCTTCTGGACCAACAGCACTCACAAGCTGTCCGTAACCAGCAAGCTCCCGACCAAGGGGCTGAACACGGCCCAGCTGACCGTGTCCGATGTCAAGGGCTGCGCGGGCCTGGTCAACAACGGTAACCACCCGAGCTATACCAGCACGTATACGGTTAGCCGCAAGGTAGTCATCAAGTCGAGCTGACGACCGACGGTCGGCTGCGACCGACAACGGCGTGGATGGCCCGGCAAGAGATAGCTGCCGGGCCATCGCGTCCATCTGAGACTTGCGTTCCTGGCAATGACGGGGCGGGTGCCCGGGCAAAGGACGCGTCCGCCGCTTAGGTGAGAAAGCGAGGTACCTGTGGCCAGCACCGCCCCGCGGGTATTTCGCCGTTCACGTGCGATCGCCCTGCGCGGCATCCTGATTCTCGTCGCCTGCGCGGCAGGCGTCGCCGCCTGGGCCTCAGCTGTCACCCCGTCGCACGCCGTCAGCCTCGCACTGCGCTACGCCTGCCAGTTCCCGGCTGGCACGGAGCAAGTGAGCGTGGTCGTCACCGCCACTTTCGGGTCCCAAGCACAGGAGCGCCAGCCAATCCAGCCCGCTGACCTGCGGATCACCACGCAGCTGCCCGCCGGCGCTGTGGCCGAGCTACGCAACCTCGGCGCCGCGACCGTGACGGCCTCCGATAGCCTCGCGGTCACCGTGGCCGGCAGTGGCACCTCAGTCCAGGAGCAGTGGCCGGCTTCCTCAGCTACCCGCTATCCGCTCCCGAAGGCCGGCGGCCTGCAGCTTGCCGCTCCCGGCACTGCCTCTCCGCTGGCCGCCGCCGGGCCTGGTCGTGTCACGTTCACCGCTGGCGCGCTAATCCTGACGCTGTCCGGATTCACGGCCGGCGGATCACCGGGCAGCGCCAAAGAGGTCCACGCCAGCTGCGCTTTGGCGGCAGGCCAGGACGCCACGCTGGCCACCGTCCAGGTGACGAGCGCCACCTCGTCGCCGCGCCCGTCCTCCTCCGCGGGCAGCCACGCGCCCGCCAAGCGGCATATCAAGTTCCCGAAGGGCTGCGCAAAGATCAAGGTAGTCGGTACCGGCGTCGCTACGTGCGGATACATCACCGGCTACTCGGACGTGAAGAAGCTGTACGGCGCGGCGCTCCTGCAGCCCAAGCGACCCGCGAAGCCCGGCCTGGTCAACGTCGACTTCGCCGAGCGGCACAAGTTCGGCAAGGGCGTGCTGATCGTGTACTCGACCGGAGAGCTGTACTACCAGGGCAAGCACGAGCTTCCGCCGATCACGGCGACGTTCCTCGCCTTCAGGTTCGTCCCGGTCACGGCCACGCTGCAGCTGACCGAGCTGACCCCGATCAACATCGTCTCGGTCTCGGGTATCACCAAGCCGCCCTACCCGATCACAGTCCACGCCACCACGACGCTTTCCGTGCACGTCTCCGACGTCAAGGTCAACGGCGTGCCGTTGGCGGTCGGGGCGCGCTGCGGAACCGCGAAACCGGTCCGGCTCACCCTGATCGGCCACGGCGACAACACCATCCCGCCCAGGGGCTACACCGTGTCGACCGGCGGCCCGCTTACCGGGACGCTGTTCCTGCCGCGCTTTGTCCGCTGTGGCGTCACCGAGAACCTTGACCCGCTCCTGACCGGCTCGATCTCCGGCCCAGGCAACTTCGCGATGATGACGCAGGGCAAGCTCTGCGGGCCATCACAGCCGAAGGACTGGACCTGCCCGCCGCCCGCGCCTGAGCCCAGGCGCTGACGGCCAGGCTGCCGGCTGGCCCTGAGCTCGCCGACTCCACCGCACATCCCCCACGCGAAGGAGGAAACAATGCTCACAGGACACCGATCGCAGATCGTCCGTTTGCTGATGGCCTCAGGCGCGGTCGCGCTCGCGGGCACGACCGTGCTGGGCAGCACGGCGCTCGCCTCGACGGACACGACAGTCCACGCGAGCTACAAGGTCACCGGCAGCACCTTCCTGAAGGGCCCGGACTTCACCTTGAACCTTGGCCCCGGCAAGCTCGCATCGACGCTGGTCGCGAAGAACGGGAAGTCGACCGCCAAGCTGACTGCGGCGCTGACCCTGCCCGACGCGACCGGATCGTTCGAGCAGGACGGGCTGATCCCGGTCACCTCGACCACCCAGTTCATCAATGACGGGCCGACCACGGGAACGCTGAACGTCAACACCGGCGCCGTCAAGACCACGTCGAAGATCACGCTGCGGATCACGAGCCTGGTGGTTGCCGGGGTGAACGTGCCAGTCGGCAAGTCCTGCCAGACCGCCCAGCCGGTGTCTGTCACCGTGCGCAGTCAGGCCAAGTTCAACCTGCTCAAGGGCGGCAGCCTGGCCGGAACCTACACCATCGGCGACTTCGCCCACTGCGGGCTGGCGACGTTGCTGATAAACAGCACGATTCCCGGTTCCGGAAACACCATCACGCTCACCCTCGGCAAGGCCAAGCTAGGGTCATAGCTCCCGGTCTGCGGCGCCAGGGTGATTTCTGCCCCGAATAGCCGTATGGTGCAAAAGCTGATGATCGCGTGGTGCGAGCCGGCCAGCTGACGAGGGAGGTGAGATGGGCACCGAGGTGATAGTCGAGGGACTGACCAAGTCCTTCGGACGGCACGTCGTCTGGCGCGACGTGTCGCTGTCCTTGCCGGCCGGCGAGGTCAGCGTCATGCTCGGCCCGTCCGGCACCGGCAAGACGGTGTTCCTCAAGTCGCTGGTCGGCCTGGTCCGGCCCGATCGCGGGCGGGTGCTGGTCGACGGCATCGACACCGTGTCCTGCCCGGAACGCGAGCTGTACCGGGCGCGCAAGCTCTTCGGGGTGATGTTCCAGGACGGCGCGCTGTTCGGCTCGCTGAACCTGTACGACAACATCGCGTTCCCGCTGCGAGAGCACACCAGGATGACCGAGGCGGAAATTCGCAGGACTGTGCTGCAGAAGATGGACATGGTCGGGCTGGCGGGCGAAGGGCACAAGTTCCCCGGCGAGATTTCCGGCGGGATGCGCAAGCGGGCCGGGCTGGCTCGCGCGCTCGTGCTCGACCCGCAGATCATCCTGTGCGACGAGCCGGACTCCGGCCTTGACCCGGTCC
>JASHXW010000396.1 GCA_030043395.1 Streptosporangiaceae bacterium | reverse complement strand
CTGGCCTATCAGGCCGCCATCGCCTCGGTCAGCCCAGCACCGGTGCGCGCGGTCCTGAACACGCACCATCACGGCGACCACACCTTCGGGAACTGCCTTTTCCCAGGCGCGGCTCTGATCGCGCACGAGCGAGCTCGCGCGGAGTCGATCGCGTTCGGGCCGCCGCGGGAGCTGCCGATCTGGGACGGCCCGGACTGGGGCGACCTCACCCTCGATCCCCCGTTCATCACATTTACCGATGAGATTGCCGTGCACGCTGGCGACCTTCGCGCCCAGGTCCGCTACGTCGGGACGCCAGCTCATACCACCAACGACTCGATCGTCTGGATTCCCGAGCGATCGGTGCTGTTCTGCGGCGACCTCATCTTCAACGGTGGCACGCCCTTCGTGCTCATGGGATCGGTGGCGGGGACGATCGAGGTCCTGGAGAACGTCCTGCTTCCGCTAGATGCTCAGACCATCGTGCCTGGCCACGGCCCGGTGTTCACTGGACCCAAGCCGATTGGCGCCACGCTCGATTACCTCAGGTTCGTGCAAGAGACCGCGACCCGGGGGAAGGCAGACGGCCTGACCCCGCTCGAGGCAGCCAGCCGAGCCGACCTCGGCCCATTCGCCGGCTGGCCGGACGCAGAGCGGATCGTAGGCAACCTGCACCGCGCGTACGCCGAGCTAGACGGCGCCTCTCCTGGCGCTGCCATCGACATCATCGCAGCTCTTGGTGACATGGTCGCCTACAACGGCGGTGCACCGCTCACCTGCCTCGCGTGATCCGCTCTTAGTGACCGCTGGGATTGGCAAGGGAAGCAGTCACCACCAGGTCGATGAGAACCCGACCCGCGTAACGGAAGTCCAGCGTGATAGGTACGGTCTCGCCGATGTGCAGTGGCTGGGGATGAATCAGGACAACATCCGCCCCGAAGGGGGACAGATCCAAGCTGCCGCCACCGGCGATCGGAATGGCCCTGAGCTGGCGCCCGCGCGCCAACGGGATCCGGCCATCCCGAACGATGATCACGCGGCTCGCCTTCGGGGACCGCGCCCCGACCAGAAAGTCAGAGGTTCCCACGTTCTTGATGTCGAGGTAGGTCGTGGCGTCGCGTAGCGCGTTGCCTGCTCCGGGCCGGAAGGACAACGGTATGGCAGCCAAGGTCACTTCTACGTGAACCTTGCGCAGGGTTCCGGCGCCGCCAGTAACGGTCCAGACGGCGAGCAGGCCGACGAGCACGGCCGCCGCCAGCACGGGCGCGACCGCTGCCCTGAGGAGGCTGGCGAGCGCGCCAGGAGGTCGCGACGCGGTGACAGCCCTCGGCTCCGCCTGGTCCGCGGGGGCGCTGGGTGACTGTTCAGGGAATGCCCGGACTCCGGATGTCATGAGACCTGCCCGGCCATCACGGGCGCTCGCAACATTCCCCGCTCGACATCCGGCGGCTCGGGCTTCCCCTTGCCGAACCGGCGGAGCCGCAGGCCGTTCGTGACGACGATCACCGAGCTCGCAGACATCGCGACGCCAGCGAAGAGCGGATTAAGGTAGCCAAGCGCGGCGAGCGGCAGAGCCACGATGTTGTAAGCGAAGGCCCAGGCAAGGTTTTGCCTGATTGTCCGCAGGGTTGCCCTGGCAAGCAGGATCGCGTCGGCTATCAGGGCAGGGTCACCGGCCACGAGTGTCAGGTCCGAGGCGCCGATCGCGGCGTCGGTGCCAGTGCCGACGGCGATGCCGATGTCAGCCGCAGCCAGGGCGGCCGCGTCGTTTATGCCATCACCGACGACAGCCACGCCGACACCAGCCGACTGGATGTCGCGGACGACGCCGATCTTCCCTTCAGGGGGCACTTCGGAAAAGACATCGCAGGCGGGTATCCCGATTTGCCGCGCCACAGCCAGTGCGGTCCGGTGGTTGTCGCCGGTCATCAGGACAGGGCGCAAGCCGATCTCCCGCAGCCGCGCAACTGCGCCAGCACTCGTGGGCTTGACGGCGTCGGCGACGCTGATCACCGCGCACGCCGACCCGCCACGGCCTACGAGCACGGCCGTGCTGCCGCGATCCTGGGCCGCGGCGACCGCCTGCCCTAGTTCCTCCGGAACAATGGTGCCTCGCTCGGCGAACATCCGCGGGCTACCGACCAGGACCTCCTGATCTGCCACCATTGCGCATACCCCGGAACCGGCGACGCTGGAAAAGTCCCGTACGGGCGGAAGTGATCCGAACTTGTCCAATGCCGTCCTGGCAATTGCCCGGCCGATGGGATGCTCAGAGCCGTCCTCCGCGGCGCCGGCCAGCCGGAGAGCCTCCTCGGCATCCCATCCGCCGGCTGCCGTGACGGAAAGCACGGACATTGTGCCGGTGGTGATCGTCCCTGTCTTGTCCAGGACGACGACATCGGCCCGGAAGGCCGACTCAAGCGACTGAGCCCCGCGGACCAGGATGCCCAGCTGGGCACCCCGGCCGACCCCGGCCAGCAGTGCGGTGCTCGTCGCCAGGCCCATGGCGCAAGGACAGGCAACAACGAGCACCGCGAAGGCTGCGCTCCACGCAGACTGTCCGGGCAGCCCGGCCCCGAGCCAGAATCCGAGCGTGGCTGTCGCCAGCGCGATGACGCATGGCACGAAGACGCCGGAGATGCGGTCTGCCAGCCGCTGGGCGTTTGACTTAGTAGCCTGAGCCTCGGTGACGAGCCGGATGATCTGGCTCAGCCGGGTGTCGCTGCCGACTCTCGAAGCGCGGACGACAATGCGCCCGCTCATGTTGAGCGTCGCGCCCGTGACATGGTCACCGGGGCCTACTTCGGCGGGCAGCGACTCTCCGGTCAGCAGCGACGCGTCGACTGCGGAATTGCCTTCCACGATCACGCCATCGACGGCTATCTTCTCGCCCGGCCGGGTCACGAACAGGTCGCCCGGGAGGAGCGCGCTCACCGGCTCGCGGGTCTCGCCGTCGGCTCGCAGCACGGACACACTGCGAACCGCCAGGTCTGCAAGCGCCGTCAGTGCCGATCCTGAGTGCCGCTTCGCACGGGACTCGAGGTACCGGCCGAGCAGCACCGATACCGTGACTCCAGCGGTCACGTCCAGGTAGATCGTGCCGGTGCCGGCCGGGCCGAATGTCAGCGCGAACGGCATCCGCATATTCATCCGGCCAGCTCCGCCGAAGGCTAGCTGGTGCACAGACCACAGCAAAGACGTCACGATGCCGAGACTGACCAGGGTGTCCATCGTGGCTGTGCCGTGCTCGAGGCTCCTCCAAGCGGACCTGTGCATTGGCCACGCACCCCAGGCGGCGACCGGGATGGTGAGTGCTAGCGCCACCCACTGCCACCCGTCGAACTGAGTGACCGGGATCATCGATAGGACGATCACCACCATGGCGGGCGGCGAGCACAGGATCAGCCTGCGCGCCAGGCGGCGGCTTGTGGCGGCGGCCTCGGCACTCGCGGCATCGGCCTCATCCTGACGCGGCACGGCAGCCGTGTAGCCTGCCGCTTCGATGGCGCCGATGATCTCGCTGACGTGGCGGCCGCCAGTCTCGGTTACGTAAGCGCGCTCCGTCGCGTAGTTCACCGACGCCTCGACCCCGTCGAGCAGGTTCAGCCGCCGCTCGACTCGTGCCGCGCACGATGCGCATGTCATGCCGCCGACGATCAGCTCGACGGAACCGTCCGGCAGCCCTGAGCTGGTCACTTGTGCCCGGGCCCCATATTCATGCCGCCCATGCCACCGCCTGGTACGACCTGACCCGAATTGCCTGCTGGCGGTGCATTGACAGACGTGACCGGGCCCACCGTCGCGCCGACGGCGCGCGCTCCGAGGAAGATAGCCGCTATCAGCAGGAGGAAAGCTGCCAGCTTGGTCTCAGGTCTCACCGATCCTCGCCAGTCCTTCCTCGCTGACACTACGCCGCACCGCTCGTTCGGCAGCAAACGCGTGCAGACGTCACGTCGTGCTTGCCGAGAAGCTCACGATACCGCAATCAGATGTGGCGACCCGTCGAATACCTAAGCGGGGTAACTTTGATACCCGACCCCGGTATAAGAGCACTTTAATCAGCCACCGCTAAATACCTAACCAGGGTAATTGACTAGCCTCGATCGGCACCCAGGAACTGGCGTAGTTGCAGGTCAGAGGCATGACCTCGGAAACAGGAGTTTCCTCTTGTCAGGTCAGATGAAACGCTCTAAGGTTTTGCCTGTGCCTTCGCGGCATGGAAATAGCCTTCCAATAACGAGCGAGTCCTAGCAGCGCTTTCGCACCGGTCGCTGCACCTAGGGCGACCGCCGTAGGAAGCGCGGACGCCGTGGTGCACAGCTGACTGCACTCCTGACCCGGGAGAGACCGATTTCATGAGCAACATCGTCGCGGCGAGCGGCCGCCGTTCCTGGGGTGTCACGGCTCGCTACTCATCTGCCGTGACGGATGCGCCAGATGTCAGGCGGGTGCTCCAGCTTGCGCTCGCAGGTGTCTGGATGCTCGACGCCGTCCTGCAATATCAGTCGTTCATGTTCGGCAAGGGCTTCGGGCAGATGCTCGCCGCCACGGCGCCCGGAAATCCCGCCTTCGTCGCTGAGCCGATCAACTGGAACGCGAGCCTGATCGAGCACCACATGGTTCTGCTCAACGCGATGTTCGCCACCGTGCAGCTGCTGCTCGCGATCGGGATCGCGTGGCGGCCTACCGTGCGGCTGGCGCTCGGCGCATCCATCGTGTGGGCGCTCGGCGTGTGGTGGTTCGGTGAAGGCCTCGGTGAAGTCCTGACCGGGAGTGCCAGCCCGGTCAACGGAGCACCGGGAGCGGTCCTGATCTATGCGCTCATCGCCGTTTTGGTGTGGCCGGCTGAGCGGGACTCCTCTGCCCGCTATGTCGCCGCCCGCACTGTCGGGCTCGCAGCCGCCCGCGCGATCTGGCTGGCGTTCTGGGCGGCGATGGTGTACTTCACCCTGCAATCCGCGAACCTCACTTCGCAGGGCCTGCATAACATCATCGTGGCCGACGCCACTGGCGAGCCCAGCTGGCTTGCAACCGTCGACGATCAGGTCGCCTCAGCGCTCGGTCACGACGGGGTCGCCGGCTCGGTAATTCTGGCCATCGCATTCGCGCTGATCGGGGCGAGCGTGTTCCTGGCCGAGCGGGCGCGGAGAGCAGTGCTCGTGCTCGCCATCGCGCTTGCGGCCTTGATATGGGTGATCGGGGAAGCTTTCGGCGGCATCCTCACAGGCGGCGGGACCGACCCGAACTCCGGGCCGCTGCTGGCGCTGTTCACGCTGCTTTACTGGCCTGGGCTTGCATTCGGGCGAATCGGGTCACAACAGCCCGCCACCGTTGCGGCGGCGTCGGGCCAGCCCGACGGCACCGCCACCGCCCAGGCAACGCCGGCAGAGGGCTGAGGAGACGATCATGGGCGGACAGACCTGGCTCGCGTACTTCCTGGCCGGGGTGATGATCCTGACCACGATCTATTGCCTCGCCCGGACGGTGATCGCTCGCAGAACGCGCCGGCCAGCCGAACACGATGTCGACGTGGTCCATGCCCTGATGGGCGTTGCGATGGCTGGCATGCTGGTCGTCGGCCTGAGGACGCTGCCGACTGACGTATGGGCCGTGGTGTTCGCGCTAGCCGCCGCGTGGTACTTGTGGCAGATCGTGCCAAGATACAGATCGCGCCCGGTCAGCGACGCGCGCGAGCAGCAGCTTGCCGCGGAACACAGGCACCACCACGTACCGCACCTGGCGATGTGCTGTGCCATGGTGTACATGCTTCTGGCGGCCCCTGCCGTCGCGATCGCTGCCCACGGCAGCGGGTCGATGAGCATGAGCGGCAGTAGCGCAGCGCATTTCCCGCTGCTGGCTCTGGTGCTGGTGCTGGTGCTCGTCTCCTTCGTCGTCTGGGACACCGACCGGCTCTCCCGGCTTGCCAGGCTCGTGCCGGCTCAGGCCACAGCCACCCGCGTCGAGGCTGGCCTTGCACTGGCCCGCGCGAGAGTATTCGCCGTGCAGGCTACCGGGAGCCTCCCGGCCACCGATGCCTCAGCTGCGAGCGCAAGCAGCCCGACTCCCAGCGCCGAGAGCGTCGGGGGCCCCGTTGCTGCCCGGCCGGTGGCACCGCGCCTCGCGCTGTGCTGCCAGATCGCGATGGGCGCGACCATGGCCTACATGCTCGTGCTCATGCTCTAAGCGAGCTGGTAGCCCGCTTCGTCGACGGCCCTGCTCAGTGCGTCGGCGGCGGGCATCGGCTCGGCCGTCACCGTGACCGCACCTGTCGCCAGGTCGACATCAACGTCCGTGACGCCAGCGAGCTTGCCGATCTCGCCCTGCACTGCGTTGACGCAGTGCGAGCAGGTCATGCCCGAGACAGTGATCACGGTTGTTGCCATGCCGACAATCTCCTTGAGTGAGAGCTCCCTGGAAGAACAGACGCCGGCCTTCCGCGACCTGCGGTCACGACGACGACCCGAACGGAACGGCAACTTTGAGGGTCTGCGACTTCGTCCAGGTCGCGGCCCCGAGCGTGGTCTGCCAGACCTGCAGGATGGTGCGGTGAACGGCCAGCGCGTCGACGGTACCCTTACTCGGTCCTGCCGCGAGCGTCAGAGTACCTGGTGGCAGTGCAGGCAAGGCTTGCCATCGGTGACCTGGACTGACCACCTCCCCGCCGTGTCCGGTGACGGCGACTGCTCCGCCTGGGCCGAACGAGGCTGACGCGACGTGCCCGGTGCCGAAGGCCAGCGCCGGCGACAGCGACCAGTGACTACCGTCGTCAGATGACCAGGCGACAAGGACGCTAGCGCCTGGGCCGCTACCCGCCTGCAGCACCGCGGTCGTCTCAGATCCCGCTTGCGACAGCCTCAGCACGGTGATGGGCTGGCCTGCCACAGCAGCTGGCACGGCAGGCCCGATCGCCCGCCACGTACCGCCAGCCTGCATGAAGACTGCCGCATGGCCGGGCCGCGCGCACGCTCCGGCGAGCAGCGGTGAGCCGGACGAGGTAAAGGCAGCGGCCGTGATGGCTGTCAGGCCGCAGGCCTTCGCGGCGGATGTAGCGGCGAGTGCCTTGCGGCTGACGAGTTCCTTCCACCTGGAGTAGCCGGGGGCGGTCATCATCGCGGTGTCACCCGTCACCAAGGCGAGCAAGCCGCCGCCCGGGCGGGCCGCGAGCGCGTCCGGAGCGCTGGCCAGGCCACTGTTAATCGGGCTGATGGACGCCCAGTGCCTGCCGCCGCTGGTGCTCTGGATCAGCGGGGTGAACGTCAGATCCTGACTGGGCCGGAATGCCGTGAACACGGCCGACTCGCCGATTGCGATCACTAGGCCGCCGTTGTCGGCCGTTCCCGGCGGGGTGACCAGCTTCCAGGTCGAGCTTCCAGAGGGACGGGTGAAGAGCTGCCAGAAGTTGTTATACCGGGCAGCAGATCCGCCCATGACGGCCACCGCCCAGGTGCCGTCGGCAGCGGCCACGGACGTATTCAGGGTCGCACTGGCCTTGCCCGCGTGAGTCGCCGGAGGCGGCGGGGTCGGAACTGACGTGCCGCAGCCCGCGGTCAGCAGTGCTCCTGCCAGGACCAGGCCGCAGGCTACCTGGATTCGCGAACGATTCATGACTTGGCCAGCAGTTGCCTCGTGGCGGTGGCGAGCTCGGCCGCGAACGAGGAACGCGTGGCAGCCGTTCCAGGACCGGGATCGAAGTCAAGCTCCTCGCGGATGTGCCCCCGCTGGTCGATGACGAACGCGAACTCGCTGTGAGCGATCATGGACCCGGCCGGCTCGACGTCCGCGACTACGCCATAGGAGCTCCAGACGTGGCGCAGCTGCGTCAGCGTGCCCGTCAGGTAGAGCCAGTTCCTGACCCCGGCCAGGTGCTCCTGCCGGTCGAACGCCTGCGTGTAACCAACCTGGTAGTCGATCGGGTTCGCGACGACTGCCACGAGCTCGACATGGCGCTCGTCGGAGCTGAGCATCTCGCCGGCCTCGCGGAACTCCTGCGCTTCCATCGGGCAGTCGCTCGTGCACACCGGGTCCAGGAAAGTCAGCAGCACGACCTTTCCGTGCATGCTGGCCAGGGACACAGGCCTGCCATCCTGGTTAATTAGGTTGAATGCGGGAGCCGGGTAGTTCGACGGAGCGGTGGAACCGTCGACTGACTCCGCGAGTATCGAAGAGGCGACGGGGTTCGCCTGAGCTGCGGCCATCGGCGCGGCGCCGAGGATGATCACGCCGAGCGCGCCTACAGCGGCCACCGAGCGGATGCTCGCCGATGCCACCACCTGCGGGGCGCTGGAAATAGCCAGGCGGTCGCGCTTGCTCCCGGCGGAAGCGGCTCCCTCGGCGACTTCGGCGTGCGCGACCGGCTCGCGGGCGATCGCCAGGTAGCCGGCCGTGGCCATCAGGAGCATCGGAATCATGCTGTTCGGGTCGGTGCCAAGTCCGCCGAGGAAGCCGAAGTCCTGGATCAGCACCCAGTCCGCCGCGCAGAAGACGGCGAAGACGATGAGAACAGGCCGGATCAAGGCGGGCCGGGCGCTCAGGAAGGCCGCGCCGGTCGCGGCGAGCACGACTACGGCTATCAAGTTGACGGCAAAGCCGTGCGCCTCGTCGAAGCTGGTGAACGCGAGGATCCACGTGCTGAAGGCGTGAGGCTGCGGTGTCGGCGCCATCGAGGCGGTCATGGTGGCCAGGGTGCCGGGCCCGACGCGAGATGTCCCCTGCCAGAATCCGCGACCTGGCCAGGCCTGCAA
>JASHXW010000395.1 GCA_030043395.1 Streptosporangiaceae bacterium | reverse complement strand
CACCAACCCGCTGACTGTCGCCACTGCGCTGAGCCAGTCGGAGGCCTGGTCGCCAGCCGGGGTGATCGTCGCGGCGAAGTGCGCGGCGTGCCGTTCCGGAATCGCAGGGTCGGCGCTCGTCATGGCGCCGGCTTGAGTGAGCGGCAGCACCGCCGCGTCGTAGCCGCTATCCACGACGTCCGGAACCCGCCGTCCGGATCCTCCGCATTTCGGGCAAACGATCATGACCTGGTCGATAGCAGGCCGATGGGGATCTAGCCTTGACAGGTCGCGCCCGGCCAGCTCCGACAGGTGGCGCAGCGATGCCACGCAGGTCATGTGGCCGAGCTCGCACTCCCACAGCGGCAGGGGCGTGCCCCAGTACCTGGTGCGGGACAGCATCCAGTCAGCTCCACCGGCCGCCCGGCCGTTCTGGCGCCCGCGTTCAGCTCGCGCCGTCGGCGCGTCCCGCTCGCTCCAGGATGCGGAACTGCGGCCGGCGGCGCCGCTAGCTCCCTTGGTGTGCGGCCCAGGAGGGAGATCGACGCCGCTCGGCCTGCGCAGGTACCAGGCGGGCAGCGCCCGGGCGAGCAGCGCAGTACCGCACCGCCGGCAGTGCGGATAGCCGCGCTCGGTACTCCGTTCGGCGAACACCAGCCCTCGATCGGCGAGCGCCGCGACCAGGATCTGGCTGGCATCGGTGAAGAAAGCTTCGCCCACGATCGGCACCCCTGGGTCGAAGCGCCCGTCGGGCCCGATCGGGTCGATGACCGGCAGTCCGTAAGAGCGAGCGGCTTCCAGGTCCTCCGCGCCGTATGCCGGGGCAACGTGCGCAAGGCCAGTGCCGCCCTCGGCAGTCACGAAATATCCAGGAATAACAAAGTGCCCTCCCAGCTGTGATCCCCAGGTCGGCTGTATCAGCGGCGGGGTGTAGGTGGCGTCGACGAGGTCAGCGCCACGGATCCGCGCGGCGACGTGCCAGTCCTCGCCGAGCACCCGGGCGACGGCAGCCTCGGCGACGATGACCCGGTCGTCGTGCCCGGCGCGGCGCGCCAGGGCGTAGCTGCGATGCGGGTGCACGGCGACGGCAGCGTTGGCTGTCAGGGTCCACGGCCGGGATGTCGAGGCCAGAAGGTCAGCCCCATGCAGGAGCGGGCTGACGCCGTCGGGCAGTGTGCGCAACCTGAACCGCACGGTCACCGAATGGCCGCTGATCTTCTTGAGCACGGTCTGATGAGCCATGTCGTTGTCACCGAGTGGCGTCAGGCAGCGCGGACAGTACGGGGTAATCCGCTCAACCCGGTGCAGCAGGCCGGCTTCATGCGCCAGGTGCAGCGAGGCCCAGACCGCCTCGACGGAGCTGGTGTCCAGCGTGCGGCAGGCGGCAGGCTGGACGGCCCAGTCCCCGAGCCTGCTGCTCAGCTCGGACAACGCGCCAGCGTGCCGCAGAGCCGACTCCCGGCAGCGCGCGGTGAACTGGTCCTCGCCGTAAGACTCGATGTCCCGCGCGCCGCAAAGGCCGAGTTCCCGCTCAACCGCGACCTCGACAGCCAGCCCGTGACCATCCCAGCCCTGGGGGCGCGAGACGTCATAGCCCTGCATGGTCCGCATCCGCTGGTGCAAGTCGCGCATCGCTGTCGCGGGCACGTGGTGGATGCCAGGCATTCCGCTAGCTGCGGGCGGCGCTGCGACGCAGATCCACTGCGGCCCGGCCCGCGGCCGGGCCTGCGATCTGGCCTGGACGCGGTTCGCTGCCCAGCGTGCCGCGATCGCGTGGTCGATCGCCACTAGGTCAGGCGGGGACGGCAAGTCAGCACCTGGCGCCGTCATGCGCACCCCCGTTGAGCCCCCGCGCAAGCTCCACGATCATAACGAGGCAGGGCCGGTGGCCCGCGGCAGCCCAGCACCGCCAGGGTGTTTGCGAATCGCCCCGCTCAGCACTTATCCTCCGGTGACGCTTGTCAACTCAAGATCATCGTTAGTACTGCGCCGAGGGAGGTCAGGCGATGACCGCGGCCGCGCAATCAGGTGCCGCTGACTTCCCGGTGCGGGAGGGCGAGCGGCGCTGGACACGTGCCGAGATCGCCAAGGTGCGCTGGCAGCTCGCCGAGGAAGCGGCCGAGTTGCAGGCGGAAATCGACCGGGCCGAGCTAGACATCGCTGACCGGCTCGGGGACTCGGTGAGCGACGCTGGCGACGATCAGGCAGATGTCGGGGCGAAGGCTTACGAGCGGGAGCATGAGCTCTCGCTGACCTACAACGCACGAGAGCTTCTCACCCAGACCGAGCGGGCCATGGCCAGCATCGATGCGGGCACCTACGGTTCGTGCGAGTCATGCGGCGAGCCGATCGGCAAGGCCCGTCTCCAGGCTTTTCCACGGGCCACCCTGTGCGTGAAGTGCAAGCAGCGGGAGGAACGTCACTGACCGGGAACAAGGTTGTCGTGACCGAGAGCGACCGCGAAGAGGACCCGGCCGCGCGTGGTCAGCAGGCACCCCGCCCGAGGGTCGTCCTGCTGCTTGCCATCGCTGTGGTCGTGCTCGCCACCGACATCGTCACCAAGGTCATCGTGGTCGCCACCCTGACCAATCGCCCGGATGTCCACGTCATCGGCAACTTCCTGATGCTGACCGAGACTCGCAATCCGGGAGCTGCGTTCAGCATCGGCGGACCGTCTACCACCGTGCTGTTCTCGGCGATCGCGGTCGGGGTCGTCGTGTTCATCGTGCGGACCTCACGGCAGATCCGCAGCGTGGGCTGGGCCATCACGCTCGGCCTGCTGCTCGGCGGAGCGACCGGCAACCTGGTCGACCGCATCTTCCGCTCTCCTGGCCCGTTCCGCGGCTGGGTCGTCGACTGGATCATGCTTCCGCACTGGCCGACCTTCAACGTCGCCGACTCCTGCATCGTGTGCGGCGGCGTGCTTGCCGTGTTCATGGCGCTGATGAACGTCCGTATCGACGGGACGCGCGGGCTCCCGGCCACGAGCTCTGCCCAGGCTAAGGCCGACGGCGATGGTGTCGGCAAGCCCGGTGACGCCGAGCGCGATCAGCAGGACGGCGACGGAGCGTGAGCTCGGCCGTCCAGCGCCGGGTGCCGGTGCCAGACGGACTCGACGGCGAGCGCCTAGACGCAGCGATCGCGAGGATGTTCGGACTGTCGCGCACCCGCGCGGCCGAGCTGATCGCCGACGGCGCTGTGCTGGTCGGCGGCAGGCCCGCGGGCAAGTCGGACCGGGTGCCGGCTGGCGAGTGGCTGGACGTGACGCTGCCACCAGCCGCCCCGGCGCCTGCCGCACCGCGGCCCGAGCCGGTGCCCGGGCTTGCGGTGATCTTCGAGGACGCCGACATCGTGGTGGTCGACAAGCCAGCCGGCGTCGCCGCGCACCCGACGGTCGGCTGGACCGGGCCAACCGTGCTGGCTGGCTTGCTGGCCGGCGGTCACCAGATCGCCACGAGCGGAGCCGCCGAGCGGCAGGGGATCGTGCATCGGCTGGACGCGAACACGACCGGGCTCATGGTGGTCGCTAAGAGCGAGCGGGCCTACAGCGTGCTCAAGCAGGCCTTCCGGGATCGCGAGGTGGACAAGGTGTACCACGCGCTGGTCCAGGGCCACCCCGACCCGCTGCGGGGCACCATCGACGCGCCGATCGCGCGGCACCCGTCAGGAGACGGCAGGTTCGCCGTCGTCGCCGACGGCAGGCCGTCCGTCACGCACTACGACACGCTGGAGGCCTTCCGCGCTGCCAGCATGACCGAGATCAAGCTGGAAACGGGCCGGACCCACCAGATCAGGGTGCACATGGCTGCCGTACGGCATCCGTGCGTCGGCGACCGGCTCTACGGCGCGGACCCCGTGCTGGCCGCCAGGCTCGGCCTGAGCCGGCAATGGCTGCATGCCGTCAGGCTGGGTTTCGCCCATCCGGACGACGGCCGGCGGGTCGAATTCGACAGCGCGTACCCGGCCGATCTGGCTCGCTCGCTCGAGGTTCTCGCTGCCGAATCCTAGGCCGGCGCGTCCATGGGCCTATCCGCGCGCCTTGGCGTAGGGTCGACTGTCACCGGCTGACCGCGCGCGGGCGGTAGCGTGCCTGAAGGAGGCGGTGCTTCATGGCGGCTGTGCAGGCGCGGTCCACCACCCGGCGGCGAGACGGGTTCGCGCACCTGCACGTGCATACCGAGTACTCCATGCTGGACGGCGCGGCCAGGCTGGACGACTTGTTCGCCGAATGCGACCGCAACGGCATGGACGCGATCGCGATCACCGACCACGGCAATGTCTACGGCGCCTACGACTTCTGGAAGAAGGCGCGCGCAGCTGGCATCAAGCCGATCATCGGCACTGAGGCCTACGTAGCTCCCGAGCACCGCGCGCTCAAGCAGCCAGTACGGTGGGGGAGCCCGGCGCAGAAGGACGATGACGTCTCCGGGGCAGGCGCCTATACCCACATGACCCTGCTGGCCGAGACGACGGCAGGCATGTACAACCTTTTCCGGCTGTCCTCGCTCGCCTCGATCGAAGGCTACTTCCGCAATCCGCGGATGGACATCGAGCTACTCGCCCGCTACAGCGACGGGCTGATCGGCACGACAGGCTGCCCCGGCGGTGTCGTGCAGACCAGGCTGCGGCTCGGCCAGTACGAGCAGGCCAGGGCGGCAGCCGCCGAGTTGCGCGACATCTTCGGCCCGGACAACTTCTTCGTCGAGCTGATGGACCACAACCTCGACGTCGAGCGGCGCACCCGCGAGGACCTGCGCCGGATCGCCAGGGAGCTGTCGCTGCCGTACCTGGTCACGAACGACCTGCACTACACCAAACCCGAGGACGCGCAATCGCACGAAGTGCTGCTGTGCGTGCAGACCGGGACGAACATGGCCGATCCCGACCGCTTCAGGCTGGAGGGCCACAGCTACTACGTGAAGAGCCCAGCGGAGATGCGGGCGGTCAGCGACGACGAGGAGTGGCAGTCCGGCTGCGACAACACCCTGGTGATCGCCGAGCGGGCCAATGTCGAGTTCGCGAAGTCCAGCCTCATGCCGCAGTTCCCGCTGCCGGCAGGGGAGACCGAGCAGAGCTGGTTCGCCAAGGAAGTATGGGCCGGCATGGACCGCAGGTTCCCCGGCGGTTACGACGAGGAGCGCAAGAAGCGGGCCGAGTACGAGATCGGCATCATCGAGCAGATGGGATTCTGCGGGTACTTCCTGGTCGTCTCGGACTTCATCATGTGGGCCAAGCGCAACGGCTTCAGGGTCGGGCCAGGCCGTGGCTCGGCGGCTGGCTCGATCGTCTCCTACGCGCTGGGCATCACCGACCTCGACCCGATCGCCTTCGCGCTGATGTTCGAGCGGTTCCTCAACCCCGAGCGAATCTCGATGCCTGACATCGACATCGACTTCGACGAGCGCAGGCGCGGCGACGTGATCCGGTACGTGACGGAGAAGTACGGCGAGGACCGGGTAGCCCAGATCATCACCTACGGCACGATCAAGGCCAAGGCCGCGGTCAAGGACTCCGCTCGGGTGCTTGGATTCCCCTACGCGCTCGGCGACCGGATCACCAAGGCTTTCCCGCCTCCCGTGCTCGGCAAGGACCTGCCGCTGAGCGGCGTCTTCGATCCCGCCAACCCGCGCTATGGCGAGGCCGGCGAGGTCAGGGGGCTGTACGAGGCCGAGGCCGAGGTCAAGCAGGTACTCGACACGGCGCGCGGCCTCGAAGGGCTGATCAGGCAAGCCGGGGTGCACGCCGCG
>JASHXW010000394.1 GCA_030043395.1 Streptosporangiaceae bacterium | reverse complement strand
GGCCGGTCGAATGCCTTGACGTAGCGGAACATCGAGTGATGGGCGAGCCAGAAGAGCGCGATCGCGGCGAAGCTGATGGCGAACCCGGTCAGGCTGGGCCGAGCCCGGTGCAGTTCCTGGGCGACGGTCAGCGGATGCAGCAAGTGCGTGGCATCGGGCACCCGCAGGCTGACGGCCAGCAGCGTGATCGCGATCGCGAACACCGCGTCGCTGAAGAACAGGATCCGGTCGTACTCGATGTAGCCGCTGCGGGCCAGCCAGGACAGGCGCGGGTCGAAGCGCCCATCTCCTGGGTCATCAGCCTCTGCATCATCGCCCGCTGGGTCATCAGCCTCTGCGTCATCGGGGGCTGGGGCTGCGTCACCGGCCGCCTCGTCGCGGCCATGCCGCGCTGACTCAGCCGGGCCCTGCGGCTCCTGCGGAGCCAGCGAAGTCCCGGTCTCGGCGGGCTCGCTCTCGTCCCGCGATGCGCGTTCGCCCGGTTTGTCGTCGGCCGGTGGCTGGTCGTCGGTCACGTCGCGACCTTAGCGCAGCCCGCCCGGTCCGATCTGGCTAGCCGGAGAGGCACCTTCAGCGGCGGGTCGCGTCCGGCTCGAGGGCTACGAAGCGGTAATGGTGGCTGCGGAAGAACCTGATGATCGTCGGCAGCGCCTCGACCGTCGCCGGGTTTCCCGCGGGCTGATTGTGCATGAGCACGACCGGGTGGGTCTGCGTTCCGCCCTCGCTCTCGGCCAGCGAGATGATCCGGTTGACCCAGTACTGGGCGCCGGATCCGTCGGCCATCCAGTCCTGCGTGTCGACCGACCACATCCAGACCTTCAGGCGGTGCCGCCTGGCGACCTGGAGCAGCTGCCGGTCGTAGTCGCCGTAAGGCGGCCGGAACACGCACGGGATGGTGTGCGTGATCCGGTACTGCTCGGCACTCGTCTTGTCCAGTTCGGCCGCCTCGGCGGATGCTGAGAGCAGGTCCATGTCCGGGTGATCCCAGGTATGGTTGCCGACCACGAACCCGTCCCTGATCTCGTCCCGGACCAGCTGCTTCCTCGCCGCCTCGTTCTCGCCGATGTTGAAGAACGTCGCGGGAACCTTGAACTTGCGCAGGATCTTCAGGATCTGCCACGTGCTGCGGCCAGGGCCGTCGTCGAAGGTGAGCGCCACGGTCTTGCCGCGTCCCGGAGCGTAGAAATTCGGCCCGTAGGCTGGCTTCGGACAGCGCGGTACAGACCCCGGTGCGTGCGGCTGCGCATGGCCGGGGGCCGCCGCGGCGGTGAGGCAGAGCACGGTCGCGCATGCTGCGGTGACGGTGAGCACTGCCCGGAGGGATGGTGACGCTGCCATGGCCGGCTCCTTCTTCCATGCTCGCCTGGACGGCAAGATGCGATGCTACGGTCAATACGACGTCATTTCACTCCGACACTCGCGATTCGGGCGCTGATGCTGGAAGCGATCCTGCCGCGCGAGGTTGTCGTCGCCGAGGTGTTCGGCGACGAGCACGACGACGGCGAGCTGCTTGCCCAGGAAGAGGCCGCGCTGGTCCGGGCTAGCCCGAAGCGCCGAGCCGAGTACACGGCGGTCCGGGTTTGCGCGCGCGAGGCGCTAGCCCGGGCTGGCTTCCCGCCAGCCGCCGTCCTGCCGGGCCCGTCCGGAGCGCCCATCTGGCCCGCCGGCATCGTCGGCAGCATGACGCACTGCGCCGGCTACCGCGCCTGCGCGATCGCGCGGGCTGATGAGATCGCGGCACTGGGCGTGGACGCCGAGCCGCACGTGCCGCTGCCGGACGGCGTCCTGCCGCTGGTGGCCACCGAGTCCGAGCGGACGGCTCTGGGGCTGCTGACGGCAGCGGGGCCGGGAGTTTGTTGGGAGACCATCTTGTTCAGCGCCAAGGAGTCGGTCTACAAGGCCTGGTTTCCGGCGACCGGGGCATGGCTTGGGTTCGCGCAAGCCGACGTGGAGATCGACGCGGGCGGCACGTTCACGGCGCGCCTGGAGGTGCCAGGGCCCATGGTCGGTGGCAGGAGACTCGACGCCTACCAGGGGCGCTGGCTCGTGGAGCGCGGCCTGGTCGCGACCGCGGTCACGGTCCGGGCTGACGGCGCGGACCGCGCCGGCCAGCAGCGGACATGACTTCGCCTGGGCCCTGGGTCACAGGAGCCCAGAGCCCAGGCGGGTCAGGCTTAGCTGCCGGCGGGAAGCTGGGAGTTGATCCAGTGCTCGATCGTGTCGTCGGTCTCCCAGGAGGTGATCAGCGCGTAGCGGGGCTTCGGGCCCGGGTGCCAGACGACGTGCCACAGGCGCTGGGTGTCGATCACCACCTGCATGCCCGGGTGCAGCACGATGCGGGACTCGGTGGACGGGTCGTCCTTGTCCTCGCGCAGGATGAACATCGACTCGCCGGCCGCGTCGTCGAGCTCCAGCCACGAGCGGACCACCCAGCCGGTCCCGTCGGGGTTGAGCCTGTTGTTGTCGTCCAGGTGCAGCTGGCGCAGCGCCGTTGCCTCGTCGCTCGGGTTGAGCTTGATGACCCGAACCCGGCCGTAGTTGCCACCGATCTTCTCGACGTAATCGACCAGACTGGGCGCGATCTCCCTATTCGTGGTCCACATGCCTTCCTTGTCCGGCTTGCCGTGGTCCCAGAAGCCGTGGCACTCCATCTCCCCGAAAGCCGAGGCCAGCGGCGCGAAGTTGGTGTCACCGCCGCTCTTCCAGTCCATGTAGACCAGTGATTCCCACTCGCTCTGCGGGATCTTCGGCCCGTCGTTGAGGATGACGTAGCCTTTCTCGGCCAGGATATCGAGCTTACGGTGCATATCCATTCCCAACTGTTTGAATGATCGGGGCTTTCCGATCCCTCTAATATTGGGCAGCAAATTCCCGCGATTGGTGCCCCGAACCTCGAGCACCGCATTTATCGCTCAGCTGCGATGTGTTTTTTGCGTGCTGTTTGCGGAAGCGTACTGACCCGCTGCCGTCAGCGGCTGCTACGTACCAGCGATCCCGACGATCGGGTTCTTGGAGCTCTGACCCGGGCGGTCGCCGTGCTGGTAAGCGAGGAAGGCGCCGACGTAGCCAGCCTTTGTGACCAGCCAGTAGCCGCCGGTCTCCGAATCGCTGGCGATGCCGATAACCTTCCCCAGCCCGTCGCCCGCGGGCATTGAGCCGTAGTTGCTGACGCCGAATGAGTATACATGTCCGGTGTCTGTGACAAGCCAGTAGCCCACCTTGGACTTGTACTCGTTCGCCGCGATCGCCGTCACCGACTTGAGTGACTTGTTCGCGAAACTCTTGGCATCCTTGGCGTAGACCTTGCCGTTAGCGGTCGCGATCCAGTAACCGCCAGTCGAGGGATCGGCGGCGATGCCGACCACGGGGGAGGCGAGGTGGCCAGTGACCGATCCGTGACTGGCCGTGCCGAACGCGTAGACGTGGCCCTTGGCCGTGACGAGCACGTAACCAGACTTGTCGGCGGCGATGCCGACCACGGGAGAGGCGAGGTGGCCGGTCACCGAGCCGTCGCTCGGCGCGTCCTTGGCGTAGACCTTGCCCTTCGAGGTAGCCACCCAGTAGCCGCCGGTCGAGGTGTCGCTGGCCAGGCCGACCACGCCTGAGGTGCTGACCGAGCCGTGGCCGGAAGCGTTGAAGGAGTAGACGTTGCCCTTGGCTGTCACCAGGCGGTAGCCGCTGTCAGAACTGGTGAACTCGCACAGCTCCTCACCGAGGTTGGCGCCCAGCGGAGTTCCTATGCCAGTGGCCATGTCGTAGCCAGTCTTGACCGGGTACTCGCCGCCGCCATCGCCGGTGTAGTCGTTGTTCACGGCGTCGTGGCTGAAGCTGCCGTCCGGCAGGATGTCGCTGGCGACGTCTGCCGACACCGACGGGGATGCCGCGTAGTAGATGTCGGGGTTGGCGAACCCTACGGGCGACGACGGGCACGCCGCGTCGGTCAAGGTCAGCAGCGAGGCCCAGAGCGGCGCTGCCGCGCTCGTCCCGCCGACAACCGTGTAGGCGCCCTTGTAATAGATCACGTAGCCCGTCTCGTCGTCCGCGTTGGCTGAGACGTCAGGAACTTCCCTGACCCCCGAGGTCACCCCGAGGTAGGTCTGGTAGACCGGCTCGGAGAAGAACGTGGACTTGCCGCCGCCGCCGGCCCCGTCGCCGTCGTAGCCGTCGTTCCACACAACTTCGCCCGGCGAGTCGCCTTCGCTGGCCGGCAGGTCCTCCAGGGACGTCCCGCCGACGCTGAGGACGTAGGGAT
>JASHXW010000393.1 GCA_030043395.1 Streptosporangiaceae bacterium | reverse complement strand
GTCAGGTGCAACAGCTAGAACAGCCATGGCTGCCTATGCGCAGGTCAGGGGCCCGGCCTGGCCACCAGGGCCACCCCGACAACGACCTAGAGCACAGGCATCAGCAGCGTAAGCCAGGGACATTCAGGAATGCGCCGCCGAGTAACCGCAGGTCATCCTGGCCCTGCTTACCATCAGCCACATGAGCCGTCACGCTGATGGGAAGAGGCCCAAGGTTCAAGTCCTCGCAAGCCCACCAGAGAAGTTCCCAGGTCACGAGAATCTCTGTGAGTTCTGAGGGTTTAGTTCAAGCTCGCTGCGGACCCGTCGTGCCCCGACTCTCCAGGAGATTTCGCGAAGGCGAGGACGATGAACAAGTCCGATGACGCGGGGCAAGTGGCAAACGCAGCCGGCCGGGGCCTGGCTACGGATGCTTGCGGGCCGTGAGCAACAGGTATTCCCAGTCCATGACGGTATGCCCGGTGCCGTTGTCGTGGCGGCGGGCGAGATCCGCAAGGTCACGGTCAAGCGCGGTCGTCCGCTGCGCGTCGTCGGCTATGCCGCGGTAGGCGGCGATGGTGGGCCCGTAGCAGGCCTTGAAGTAGTCGCGGAAGTCCTCCGGGCTGGTGAACTGGTCCACGCGGACTGTTTCCCGGCGTGCGGTGACGCCGGAAGCCCGGTCGCCGAGCAGCGCGCGGACGTGCTCCTCGCGGCCCCACAGCGGAGGCGGCTCGGCGCCAGGAGGCGGCGCCGGGGCGTAGGGCTTCATGGTGGCGAACATCTGGCCAATGAAGCCCTCGGGGGTCCAGTTGAGAAGGCCGATCGTGCCGCCCGGGCGGCAGACCCGGACCAGTTCGTCGGCGCTGGCCTGGTGATGCGGCGCGAACATGATTCCGAGGCAGGACATCACGGTGTCGAACTCGCCATCGGCGAAGGGGAGAGCCTCAGCGTCGGCTTGCCGCCAGTCCAATTCCGCGCCTAGCTGCGCGGCTCGCTGCTTTCCGGCGGATAGCAGTTCAGGCGTCAAGTCGCAGGCCACCACATTGGCACCGGCGAGGGCCGCCGGGATAGCGGCATTTCCGGATCCGGCCGCTATGTCCAGCACCCGGTCCCCGGGCCGCACCCCGCAGGCCTGGACCAGAATCTGGCCTAGGCCAGAAATGATGTGGTCGGCCAGCGCCGGGTAGTCACCGAGCGCCCACATGGCGCGGTGCCTGGCCTTCAAGGCG
Source organism: Streptosporangiaceae bacterium (assembly GCA_030043395.1). The sequence continues at coordinate 1,302 of JASHXW010000393.1, read as the reverse complement.
CGGTCCGCCTCGGCCGGGCTGGTTGCTGTGGTCATGACAGTGCTCCTCCCATGGAAGTTCTGCGTGACGGCACCGACGTTGGCGCCGCCGTGGAACCGACGGTAGGAAACGGCGAGTCGCCAAGCTAGTACAGGATCTGTACTAGCTTGGCCGCCAGGGGCGGCCAGGACTAACGTGCAGGACATGGGGTCTTCTTACGGCCAGTTCTGTCCAGTGGCCAAGGCAATGGAGTTGCTGGATGAGCGGTGGACGCTGCTCATCGTCCGTGAGCTGGTGACTGGCAGCCAGCACTTCAACGAACTGCGCCGCGGGGTGCCGCGGATGTCCCCGACGCTGCTGTCCAAGCGGCTAGGCCAGCTCGTCCGCGCGGGAGTCGTGCAGCGGCAAGACGACACAGGTGAGGTGCGCTACGTCTTGACCCCGGCGGGGCGTGAGCTGCAGCCGGTGGTCGAAGCCCTGGGCATCTGGGGCGTGCGCTGGATCGGCGAGATCGGCGACGAGGACCTGGACCCCAAGCTGCTGCTGTGGGACATGCACCGCAACGTCGACCATGACGCGGTCCCCGCCGGACGGACCGTGGCGCAATTCACCTTTCCCGATGCCTCCGCCAATTCCCGCCACTGGTGGCTGGTCATCACCCCAAGTGACGTCGACGTGTGCGACGCCGACCCCGGTTATCCAGTCGCAGTGGCTGTGACCGCAAACCTGCGGAGCATGACTAAGGTCTGGCGCGGCGACCTCAGCTGGCCTGAGGCCCTGGGCTCAGGCGCCATCACGGTTCAGGGTCCCGAACTAATGCGCCGTGCCTTGCCGCGGTGGTTCACACTGCCAGCATTCGCCCAGGTACCCCGGCCGGTGCTGTGAGCGACGACGCGGCATATACGCGGGCAGCACCGTTGAACAGCCAGGAACCGAGTCTGTCAGACCGATTCCAGGTGCTTGCCGTGCCAGGTGATGTGCAGGGGCGAGTCGATCCGCGGCGCAGGATCGTAGCCGATTGCATCGAGATGCCAGCGGGCCTCTTGCCCGAGCTTCCACCGGACCGTCGGCGACGGGGGGTAGTTGCCATCGTTGGATGCACCCCAGCCGGCATTGCAGGACGACCCTTGGTACACCGAGGTGTAATACACGCTTGCCTTGCCGTCGGCGTCTAGGTCGATTTCTGCGTAAGTTCGCCCGAATGCGCCGCCTTTCCCGAACTTCAGGCCGTGCGCGCGGACGGAGCAGGCCTTGTCGTGACCCTCGGAGTCCTGCGTGATTCCGGTCAGCGTTCCGGTCGCGCTCGTCAGCTTGTAACGGCAG
>JASHXW010000392.1 GCA_030043395.1 Streptosporangiaceae bacterium | reverse complement strand
CCGGCGTAGAGGACGTAGACGCGGTCGCACACGGCGAAGGCGACCCGCAGGTCGTGCGTGATCAGGACCAGGCTCATGCCCCGCGCTTCCTGGATGCCCTTGATCAGCGCGAGGACGTCACGCTGCGTGGTGACGTCGAGCGCGGTGGTGGGCTCGTCGGCGATCAGGACGCGCGGATCGCGGGCCAGGGCCGCCGCGATCCCGACTCGCTGGCGCATCCCCCCGGACAGCTGGAACGGATAGCGATCGGCAACTGACTCGTCGCGGATCCCGACCTCCGCGAGCCGGCGGACGACCTCGGCGCGCCGGTCGGCACGATTGAGAGCGCGCTCCTGCAGGAGGGACTCACCGATGATCTTCCCGCAGGTCAGCACGGGGTTGAGCATCGTGAACGGGTCCTGCAGGATCAGGCCGATCTCGCTGCCGCGCATCGCCTGCCACTGCCGCTCACTCAGTTCGAGCAGGTTGCGGTCCTGATAGCGAACCATGCCGCTGGCGGCGAGGCTGCGGGGGAGCAGGCCCATGATCGCGCGGGCCGTCATCGACTTCCCGCTGCCCGACTCACCCACGATTCCGATCGTTTCCCCAGGGCCCAGGGCAAGACTCACCGACGTGACGATCGTGTCGCGGCGGTCCTGGCGTTCGCGCTCGATCCGGAGCCCTTCGACCTCGAGCACCGGGCCGAGGGCGGCATCCCCGGTGATGTCCTGCAGCGATTCCGGGATCACCGGCCGACCCCCCGGCTAGTGAGCTGCTCGTACAGCCAGTCACCGATCAGGTTCATCGATATCGCAGTGAGCACGATCATCACGCCCGGGGCGATGGTAGCGAGCGGATTGGTGAACAGCAGCGCCTCGTTCTGCGACAGCATCAGTCCCCAGTCCGGAGTGCCAGGCGGAAGACCGAGCCCGAGAAACTCAAGGCCGGCCAAGGTCACCAGGGAACCGGCGAAGACCAGGCAAGTATTGGCTACTGCTATCGGCGAAACGTTCGGCCAGACGTGGAAGATCATGATCCTCCACCTTGGCACTCCAAGGGTCTTCGCAGCCTCGACGTACGGGCGTGGCATCTGCTCCAGCGTCGCGCCGCGTATCACCCTGGTGTCGAAGGGCACAGTCAGCACCATCAGCACGACGACCGCCAGCCAGTAACTGCCGCCCACCGCCCCGGCGATCACAACGAGGATGACCAGCGAGGGGAGCGACCACATGAAGTCGACCCAGCGCATGATGATCGAGTCGGCCAGCCCGCCGCGGTAGCCCGCGAACAAGCCAAGCACATTGCCGAACGCGAACGAGGCTGCAGCGATGACGAGCGGCCCGAAGAAAGCAGTGCGCGCCCCCGCGATGATCCGGGAGAACACATCCCTGCCCAGCGGGTCGGTCCCCAGCCAGTGAGCTGCGGACGGCGGCGTGTCAATGATCGACAGGTGCTGGGCCGCAGGGTTCTGCGGGGCGAGCAGCGCTCCGAAGATTGCCATTGCCAGCACGCCGGCGACAACAAGGAAGGACAACCAGATGACCGGGGACGCAACTCGCCGGCGGGAACGCGAGCCGGCCTGCTGCTTCTCCTCGGCCAGGACGAGAACAGTGTCTGCGGTCACGAGCGCTCCCCAACCCGAATGCGCGGATCGACGACCATATAGACGACGTCTGCCAGCAAGTTGGCGACGACGATAACGACCGCGAACAGCATGACGACGCCCTGCAGCACCGGGAGATCCTTCGCGGTTGCCGCCGTCACGAGCAGCGATCCGAGACCCGGCAGCGAGAAGGTTACTTCCACCAGGACCACTCCTACGATCAGGGAAGACAAGATGACGCCGCTGATCGTGATCACCGGAATGAGGGCGTTGCGAAGCAGGTATGTGTAGAGCACCCGCCGCGACGAGAGACCGCGCGCCCGCGCGAAAACCACGTAGTCCTGGTCGAGTACGCCAAGCATGGCGGCTCGGGTGTGCCTGGACACGTACGCCACACTCGTCACGGCCAGGGCGACAGACGGCAGGGTGAGGTGCCAGAGCTCGTCAAAGAATCCCGTGCCCACACCGTAGGCGGGGAACCAGCGGACCTTAATCGCAAACAAGAAGAGCAGGGCGACGCCAGCCACGAACGCGGGAGTTGAAAGGCCGAGCATCGCTGCGCCGGTCAGTCCCCGGTCGACGATGCCGCCGCGCCGCAGAGCGGAGACAACGCCGAGGCCGACCCCGAAGATCATCGTCAGGACAAAGGAGTAGATCCCCAGGAACAGAGACAGGGGCAGGCGCGCCCCGATCTCGCTGGTGACGGGAAGTGAGGTCTGGATCGAGGTCCCGAAACGGAATTGCACCGCCTGGCGTGCCCAGAGCCAGTACTGGACCAGGAAGGGTTTGTTCAGGTGGTACTCCCTGGTGAGCGCTCGGACTGTGGCGGCCGTATGCGGTCTCGCGCCGATCAGGATGTCGATCAGATTGCCCGGCGCGATGTACAGGAGCGAGAACGTGACGAACGAGATCACGATCAGCAGCAGGACCAGGACGACGAGCCGCCGCAGGATGAAGGCGAGCATTCCCCGGCCGCTCAAGCGCCCGTCACCTCCTTCTCATCGGGCCAGAGGGGCGGCCATGGCCGCCCCTCTGGCCCGGATCGACAGTGACACCAGCGTCCGTCCTGGTACCCCGGCCGCTAATCAGCTCTTGGCGACGCCCAGCAGCCAGGGACCGAGGTCGTAATAGTAGCCGTTGTAATCCGACCAGGAGTATCCGCTCGCGAGGGCCGCGGTGGCATCCTCGTTGAAGACCGGAATCAAGACAGAGGCGTCCGCATAGTCCTTGTCTATCTCGCCGTAGATCTTCAGGCGCTGGGCATTGTTGGTGGTAGTGAACCCCTCATTGATGAGGTTGTTCACCGGCGTGGGTGCCCAGTTATTCGTGTTCCAGTTGCCGGCGCTGATGTTGGACTGCCCCATCTGGAAGTCGAAGGCCTCGCCAGGGTCACGAGAGACCGAGCCGCTGTAGGTGAAGGCGGTGAGGATTCCCGGGCGGTTGGAGCTGGTCATGTTGGCCGTCTGCTGGTCGATGGTCATGACGTCGAGCTTGAGGTGGATTCCGATCCTGGCGAGCTCGGCCTGGATGGCCTGGCTCACGGTCGGGTAGGAACCCGCGCTTTCGACGCTGATCGTCGCGTTGACGCCGTGGGGATATGGTGACTCCGCCATCTCCGCCTTGGCCTTGGCCAGGTCATACGGGTAGGTGGGGACCGTCTTGAGCACGCTATTCACCGCTGAAGCGGAGCCGATATTCTCCAGCAGCCCTGCCGTCAGGAACTGGTAGACCGGAGTCGCGTATCCGCCCCAGGCGTTGATGAGGTCAGTGCGATTCAGCGCGTAGGCCACGGCCAGGCGGACGTGGACGTTGTTGAACGGCTTCTGGAGCACGTTCATCGCGAACTGGCCTTCCACCGCGTAGCTCGGGACCGTGAGCAGCTTGGTGCCGGCCGTCGACGCGAAGGCCTTGTTGTCGATGGGGAAGGCGAGCTGGATCTCGCCGTCACGGAAGGCCAGGGCCTCGCTCGTCTCGTTGGAGAAGAACTGTACGTTGACCTTCTTGATGTTGACGGTTCCGCCCCAGTAGTGCGGGTTCGCGACCAGCGTGGCGCTGGTCGTGCCGTTGTAGGTCTTGAGGATCCACGGGCCGGTGCCCATCACGCCGGTACCTGGCTGCCCGAACGTGGACTTGTGCTCCAGGAACCACTTCTTCTCGAAGATCGACATCGTGTCACCCGCGGGCACGACAGCCCATGCCGCGTCGGGCTTGGTCAACGTCACCGTGACTGTGTAGGGGCCGGTGGCCACGATGCTCTTCAGCGTCGTCGGGAAGTTGTAGGCGTCGAGCGAGCCGGGCTCGCGGTAGTAGTTCAGCGAGAACGCGACGTCAGTAGCGGTGAGGGTGTCGCCGTCGGAGAACTTGACCCCGTGGCGGATGTTGTAGACGTAGGTCGTCGGGCTCGTCTGCTTCCACGACTGGGCGAGCCACGGGATCAGCTTGCCGGACTTGGACGCGATCAAGAGCGGTTCCATCACCAGGCCACCGAGCTGGTAGCCGATATTGCTCTTGTCGAAGTTAAGAGTGGATACTGCGGGGTCCATTCCCACGGTGAACTGCGGGATCGTCTTGCCCGAACCAGAACTGCCCGGGCTGCTCGACGAGCATGCAGCCAGCGCGCAGCTACCGAGAAGCAGGGCACCGACTGCCGACAGAGCAGCAAATCTCGAGGTCATAGTTTTCGACTTGGGTAGCACTGCACACCCTTCCTGCTGTCAACAAATCGGTCGGTAGCCACGAGGCTGGCTACGTTCCGGCTGGGGGTCCAGGACTCGCCAGGCATGAGCACGGCGGATCCAGGCAAGGCACTCGCTCCCGCAAGCTCTCGGGTGGGGCGGAGCGCCAACCGTACATGACTAACGAGCACGTTAACCTGCCATTCTGGCAGACAGGTGATATGTCGATACCTAAGGCCTCTTATATTACTCTCGGCCCTGGGGGTGTCAAGCATCTTGCCGAGGGGTCAGGTGATGGGTAACCGGGCGCTATCTGGTGCCCTGACCTGGGCGTTCGGTGGCGGGATTGCAGTGCCTATTCATATGCGTGCCCAGAACTCGACTGCCTGGGCCTGGGTGATTGCCGGCCTTGCGGCAGGCAATGCATGATCGGCGCGCCAGCTGGCGGGCCGATCCGGTTCGCTTCCGAGCAGCTCGCGCGCATGGCTGAGGCAGCCAGCTAGAGCCGGCGAGCTGCCCCGGCCTTGTCGGCTCCCGGTTCGGCCTTGCCGGCCCAGATGCCGCGCGCATGCTGCAGATGCTGGTCCATGATGGCGGCCGCCTCGTCAGCGTTTCCGGCGACAATGGCGCTGAGGAGATCGGCGTGCTCATGCGTCGATTGGAGAAGGCTCTCAGTCCCGGCAGCGACGTCCAGGCCATAGAGCCGGCTCTGGTCGCGGAGGGAGCCGACGACCTGGTTGAGCCGCTCGTTCCCGAGATGGCTCATGATGCCCATGTGGAAATCGCGATCGCTGTCCAGGAACCCCACCCAGTCACCAGCGGCGGCGTACTTCTCCGTGGCCCTGGCAAGTTCCTGCAGCTCGCCAGCCTGGTCGAGTAGCTTGCGCTCCGAGACCAGGCGCACAGCGCCAACTTCGATGATCTTCCTGAACTCGACGATCTCGTTGAGCTCGTGCTCGCTCATCTCCCGGACCCGGAACCCCCGGTTGCGGGCGAGCTCCACCAGGTGCTCCCTGGCGAGTTCGAGAACGGCCTCGCGGACCGGAGTGACGGACACTCCGAGCTCGCTCGCCGTCGCTCCGAGCGCATAGAGCTCACCCGGGCGCATGGCCCCGGAGATGATTCTGGCGCGGATCACTCGCAGCGCCTGATCCCGCAGGCTAGAGGCCTGCAGCTTGATGGCGCCGGGACTGATCTCGGCGATTGAGTCTTGGCCAGTCACGCGGCCAGCCTCCCTGCTCCGGGGTTCGTTCTCATCATGTTCTCACAGCTCGGGTTAAGCCTTGACGCGAAATACGTTACCTCTTAAGGTATTATACATAACATTCGATGGAGTTGATGTGACGGTAGCTGACTCGCGCACAGCGGCAGATGGTCTGACGGCTCACTCCGATGCAATCGTTATCGACGGCACCTGTCCAGGGGAACACTGGAAAGAAACTTTCTCGTTCTGGACTGCGGGCGGTGCCAGCGCGTGCGTGGTCAGCGTCGCGGCCTGGGAAAGCTGCCGGGAAACCATGGACCGGATCGGCGAGGTCCTGCGGCTGGTACGCGAGAAGGACGAGCTCAGCCTGGCCACCGGCACCGCCGACATCCGCGCGGCCAAGCGTGACGGCAAGCTCGCCGCCATCCTGCACTTCCAGGGGACCTGTCCCTTCGAGTACGACCTGGACCTGGCCGAGATCTACTGGCGCCTGGGAGTCCGCGTCGTCCAGATGGCCTATAACGTGCGCAGCCCGGCCGCGGACGGATGCGAGGAGCCCGGCGACGCGGGCCTCAGCCGGTTCGGCCGTCAACTGGTGGCCGAGCTGAACCGCCTGGGAATTGTCGTCGATGTCTCGCATACCGGGCACGCGTCAAGTATGGATGCGGTGCAGGCGTCCACGGCACCCTCTATTGCCTCGCATTCCAATGCGGCTGCAGTGCATCCCAGCCGGCGCAACCTGCAGGACGATCTCATTAAGGCGATCGCAGCCGGCGGCGGCGTCATCGGCATCAACGGATACCCGGCTTTCGTCGCCGACTCGACCACGCCAACTCTGGATCAGTACATCGACCACATGGCCTACATCGCTGACCTGGTCGGCCCCAGTCACGTCGGCATCGGGCTGGACTACACCACGCGTAATCCGCCGATGGCGGAGTACGAGCAGCTCATTGCCGATGGCCACTGGTCCCGGGAAAGCTATCCGCCGCCGCCGTGGCATTACCCGGCAGGACTCGAAGACGCATCCGGGCTGCCGAATCTGACGCGGCGGTTGCTTGAGCGCGGGTTCGGCGAGAAGGACGTCCGCGGAATTCTGGGCGAGAACTGGCTGCGGGTTTTCGACGCAGTATGGAGTACGTCGCCGAGTACATGACGGAGTTGCGTCCGGGAATTTGTTACCGCTCACTGAACTCAAAGGCCCGAGGGAGGTTCGTTCTGCGATGAC
>JASHXW010000391.1 GCA_030043395.1 Streptosporangiaceae bacterium | reverse complement strand
ACGCCCCGGTGCACTGGGCGACCGGGCGGGGCGGGCTGGATGTCTCGGAGATCTCGGCCGACCGCCTGGTCGCCCCGGCAGTCGTGCTGGACTTCAGCGCGGAGGCGGCTGCCAACCCGGACTTCCTGCTCGAAGTCGATCACATCAGGAAGTGGGAGGGTGAGCACGGTCCGCTCCCCGAGGGTGGCTGGATGCTGTACCGGACCGGGTGGGATGCGCGCTCGGGAAGCCAGGAGGAGTTCCTGAACGCGAACGAGACCGGGCCGCACACTCCCGGCGTGTCCGTCGAGTGCGCGCGCTGGCTCGCCGAGCACGCCCCCGTCATGGGCATCGGCGTGGAGACGGTCGGCACTGACGCGGGCCGGGCGCACTCGTTCGAACCGCCCTTCCCGTGCCATGCGGCGATGCTCGGCGCCGGCAAGTTCGGGCTGACCCAGCTGCAGAACCTCGCCAGGCTGCCCGCCACGGGTGCTGTCGTCATCGCTGGCCCGCTGCCGATCATCGGCGGCTCGGGCAGCCCATGCCGTGCCCTCGCCCTGGTCGAGCGCTGACCGATGCGGATCAGCGACGCCGTCGCCGCCGCGCTGAGCGAACTGGGCGCAGATACCGTTTTCGGCTTGGTCGGCAGCGGCAACTTCCAGGTGACCAATGCCCTGATCGCCAACGGCGCCCGGTTCGTAGCCGCCAGGCACGAGTGCGGCGCTGCCAGCATGGCGGACGGCTGGGCCAGGCTCAGCGGCCGCCCTGGCATCGTGTCGGTGCACCAGGGACCCGGCCTGACTAACGCGCTGACCGCTATCACCGAGGCGGCCAAGAGCCGTACCCCGATGGTCGTGCTCGCGGCCGATGTCGCGTCCAGTGCCGTCAGGTCGAACTTCCGGATCGATGTCGCCGCGCTCGCGCGCGGCATCGGGGCCGTTCCGGCCCGGCTGCACTCGCCGAGCCTGGCACTCGACGACGCGGTGCGTGCCTACCGGACCGCGGCCGATGAGCGCCGGACCGTGATCCTGGCCCTGCCGCTCGACGTGCAGGCGAGCGAAGCGGCGGTACCCGAGCCGGTGCCGCCTGAGTCGAGCGGGCCGCTTGGCCCACTCGACTCGCTGGTCTCACGACTGGCCGGCGTAACTGACGAGGCCGGCGATCCTGACGGTTTTGCGGACGATCCTGGATGGCTCGGCCAGCCGGGCGGCTCGACCAGGGCGGCCGGTCCCGGCGCTGCGGGCCGCGGCGCCACGGCGCCAGACCCTGCGGCTGTGATCCGGCTAGCCGAGGCGATCGGGCGTGCTCATCGCCCGGTGTTCATCGCGGGCCGGGGCGCCAGGATCGCGAACGCCAGGGGCACACTCGAGCGGCTGGCCGATACCTGCGGTGCGCTGCTGGCGACCTCGGCCGCGGCGAAGGGCTTGTTCCGCGGCAATCCCTGGGACCTCGATGTCAGCGGCGGGTTCGCCTCGCCGCTAGCCGCTGAGCTGATCAGCGGCGCCGACCTCGTCGTCGGCTGGGGCGCGTCGCTCAACATGTGGACGATGCGGCACGGAGCCATGGTGGGCACCGATGCGCTCGTCGCCCAGGTTGACATCGAGGCCGACGCGCTCGGCGCTCACCGGCCCGTGGACCTCAAGGTCCACGGCGACGTCGCTGATACCGCGGAGCAGGTGGCCTCGGCGCTGGCCGACCGCCCGTCGGCTGGCTACCGCTCGGACGAGTTGCGCGGCAGGATCGCCGCCGAGGTCCGCTGGCGGGACGTCCCCTACGACGACGAGGGCGACGGAACCAGGATCGACCCGCGGACGCTCACGATCGCACTGGACGACATGCTGCCTGCCGAGCGGATCGTCGCAGTGGACTCAGGCAACTTCATGGGCTATCCGAGCATGTTCCTCTCGGTGCCTGATGCTGACGGATTCACGTTCACGCAGGCGTTTCAGTCGGTGGGACTCGGGCTCGGCTCCGCGATCGGGTCCGCCATCGCGAGACCGGACCGCCTGGTCGTGGCGGCACTGGGCGACGGCGGCGCCCTGATGGGAGTCAGCGAGCTCGAGACAGCCGTCAGGCTCGGCCTCGGAATGGTCATCGTCGTTTACGACGACGAGGCATACGGCGCCGAGGTGCACCACTTCGGACCGGACGGCTATCCGGTGGACACGGTGCGGTTCCCGCCAGCGGACATCGCCGCGATCGCGCGCGGATTCGGCTGCTCGGCGGCCAAGGTCCGCCAGCGCGCCGATCTCGCTCCGCTGAAGGAATGGCTGGACGGGCCGAGGGAACGCCCGTTCCTCATCGACGCGAAGATCACCTCCGAGCACGGCTCGTGGTGGCTGGAGGAGGCGTTCCGCGGCCACTAACGTGGCTCTCCCGGGAGTCAATTGCGTCTATCGGGAACTTCTGCTCGCGTAGCGACGTCCTGACGGTTCGGTGACTGTCGCCGATAGCAGTCAGGGGCCGACCATGGAGAAAGAAGAACTGGCGCGGCTCGAGCGCCGGGTCAACGACGAGATACTGACTCGCTTCCCTGCAGGCACCGTGCAGCGAGCGATGCTGCTGCAAGAAGCTGACGACCCGAGGGTCGGTCCCGGCGAGCTGCTGGTCAAGGTGTTCGTCGCACTGCCCGCCAGGCCGGACGAGGCGGCCGGCGACGGTGCCGGTACCTCGCCCGCGGCTAGCCGCGAGGCATCGTTGCAGTTGTGGGCGGCGGAGCATGCGACGGCGGTGCGGCGACTGCGCCGTGAGCTGTCCTGGCGGCTGCCGCCAGCCACGCTGCTTGAGCTCACGACCGGCGACGACGGCGACCTTGATAGCGCGCCGCGAATCGTCATGCCGCATGATCCGAAGCTCGCCAGCGAGCCGGTCCCGCCGCGTGAGATCGTCCAGACCGCCCTTGCCATACTGCGGGCCCGGTACGTGTTCCCAGACCGCGCGGCGCAGGCGGCCGAGCAGATCGAGGCGAGACTCGCCGCCGGGGAGTACGACGACCTAGGCGAGGAGGAACTTGCCGACCGGCTGACGAGCCAGCTGTATGAGGTCTGCGCTGACAAGCACCTTCGGGTGGGCGCTCATCCCGAGCACCGGGTGCGCTTCCGGCCAGCGCCCGCCGACCGGGACAAGGCCCGGCAGGAAATGCGAACGATGGCACGGCTGGACAACTTCGGCATCCGCCGGGTTGAGCGGCTCGACGGCAACGTCGGCTACATCGACCTGCGCAGGGTGGCCTTGCCGCAGAACGCAGGGGGCGCGATCTCCGCGGCCATGGAGCTGATATCCGGCACCTATGCGCTCATCATCGACCTGCGGCGGAACGGCGGCGGGTCGCCCGACGGCGTGGTGTTCTGGTGCAGCTACCTGTTCGACGGGCCGGGGACCCATTTCAACGACATCTTCGAGCCCGAGTCCGGAACGACGCGACAGTTCTGGAGCCTTTCGTACGTGCCGGGCTCGCTATACGTCGACAAGCCGGTCTACCTGCTGACCAGTCATGAGACATTCTCCGGCGGCGAGGACTTCTGCTATACGTTGCAGGCCCTCGGCCGGGCTCAGCTGATCGGCGAGACGACCGGAGGCGGGGCGCACCCCACGGGGACGCGGCCGCTGAGTGCCACCATGGCGATCTCAGTGCCGCATGCCAGGTCGGTCAATCCGGTCACTGGCACGAACTGGGAGGGTACCGGCGTCGTGCCCGACGTCTCGGTGGCTGCCGAGCTAGCACATGACGTTGCCTACGCGATGGCGCTGCGACACGTGCTGTCGCTCGACCCGCCGCCTCCGGTTCAGCAGGAGGCCACCGAAGCTCTTGGGCGGCTGAGCGCCTGAACATCAGTCAGGCTGGCGGCAGGTCCACCAGGGCCGCAATCGCCGCCCGGTGCCGGTCGGCGGTGCCCAAGCCGATCGAGTCGCTCTTCGCCCGCTTCAGGTACAGGTGGGCCGGGTGCTCCCAGGTGAAGCCGATGCCGCCGTGCAGCTGGATCATCTCCTGCCCGGCAAGCATCGCTACGTCCGAGCATGTCGCCTTGGCCAGCGCGACCGCGAGCGGCGCGTCCGGGTCGCCCTCGGCCAGGCAGGCCGCGGCATACCTGGACGCCGCCCTCGCCTGGGTGACAGCCACCCACCAGTCGGCCAGCCGGTGCTTGATCGCCTGGAAGGAGCCCACCGGCCTGGCGAACTGGTAGCGCTGCTTGACGTACGCCACGGTGATGTCCAGCGCCCGCTCGGCGAGGCCAAGCTGCTCAGCGGCGAGCATGCCAGCCCCGGCCTGAAGGGCCGCGAGCACCGCTTCGCTGCCATGCGAACCGGCCGCGATCCTCGTGGCTGGTGCGCCGTCCAGGGTCAGGTCGCACAGCTGCCTGGTCATGTCCAGCGACGTGACTGGCGTCCTGGTCACCCCGGCCGCATCGGCCTGCACGACGAAGAGCCCGTACGGGACGCCGTCAGCGGGCACCAAGAACAAATCGGCGGGCAGCGCGTCAGCCAACCCGTGGACGGTTCCGGAGAGCCGGTAGCCCTGGCTTGCATCACCTTCCGCGCCTGGCCCGACTCGAACGGCGGGCTCTGGCCGGCTGCCGGGCACTGAGGAGAACGGGACAGCCAGCGCGGCGGTCCTTGTTCCGGAAGCCAAGTCGGCTAGCAGCCCGGATACCTCCTGCGCCCCGCCAGATCCGGCTGCGTCGGCGAGCGCCAGCAGGGCAACTGTCGCCAGCACCGAGCTGCCCAGGAACGGGACAGGTGCCACGGACCGGCCAATCTCCTCGGCCACGACAGCCGCCTCGCGGAACGAGGCGCCGGCCCCGCCAAGCGCCTCGGGCACGAGCAAGCCAGCGCAGCCGACCTCCGCGGCCAGCGTCCGCCATAGCCCGGTGTCGTAAGTCTGCGCGCTCTCCGTCCGGGCCAGGACGGAGTTGAAGTCGGCCCGGTCCTCGAGCACGGACCTGACCGCCGAGCGCAGTTCAGTCTCCTGCTCGGTGTAGGTCATGTCGGGCATGCGGCTGACCGTTCGGGCCTGGGGCCCGCGGATTTCAGCGGTCCCAGCGTGAGCTTGCACGGTGGTCTGCGCCTGCTCGGTCACGGAGTCGCTCACCGCGGCAGGTCCTTCCATGGCTTGTCCTTGTCCAGCCGGATCTCCGGCGGCAGTCCGAGAACTCGTTCCGCGACGATGTTGCGCAGGATCTCCGAGGTGCCGCCCTCAATGGAGTTGGCCTTGGACCGCAGGAACCGGTAGCCCGCGTCGCGGCCGTAGAAGTCCGCGCCATCCGGCCGGCGCATCGTCCAGTCGCTGTACAGCAGCCCTTCGGGGCCGAGCAGCTCGACCTCGAGATCGGCCACGTCCTGGTTGAGCTTCGCGGCGACCAGCTTGGCCCCCGCACCCTCCGGCCCGGGCTGCCCGGCCGCCAGCTGCTGGCGGAGCCGCTCGCCAGCTAGCCTCGACACCTCCGACGCGGCCCACAGCCGCACGAGCTTGTCGTGCAGTCCGGGAGTCCGGCGCTTGGGATGCTCGCGCCAGGACTTCGCGGCAAAGCTGATCATGCCGCCCTCGCGCGGGAACGAGAAGGCGCCGAGCGCGACCCGCTCGTTGTTCAAGGTGGCGGTCGCGACCTGCCAGCCCTGCCCGACTTCGCCGATCCTGTCGGCATCCGGGATCGCTACGTCGGTGAGGAAGACCTCGTTGAACTCAGCCTCGCCGGTTGCCTGGCGCAGCGGCCTGACCTCGACGCCGGGCGCGTGCATGTCCACGCTGAAGTAGGTCAGGCCCTGGTGCTTGGGCACGTCGGGGTTCGACCTGGTGACCAGGATGGCGCGGCGCGCGATGTGCGCGGAGGAAGTCCAGACCTTCTGCCCGTTGACGATCCAGTTGTCGCCGTCGCGCACCGCGCGGGTCGCCAGGTTCGCCAGATCCGAGCCGGCCCCTGGCTCGCTGAAGAGCTGGCACCAGACCTCCTCGCCGGTCCATAGCGGGCGGAGCCAGCGCTGCTTTTGTTCTTCGGTGCCGAACGCCAGGATCGTCGGGGCGGCCATGCCCAGGCCGATGCCGTTCCGCTCCGGCCGGTTCGTCGGCGCGCCTACGGCGGCGAACTCGGCGTCGACGACCTTCTGCAACGTCCTCGGCAACCCCTGCCCGCCCAGGCCGACCGGGTAGTGCACCCAGGCCAGCCCGGCGTCGAACCTGGCCCGGACGAACTCGATCCGCTCGGTCGTGACCGGATCGTGCGCCGCGAGGAATTCTCGTACCTGCCCGCGCAGGTCATCGGCGGTTACGGTGTCCGCCGAGACGCCTGCCTGACCATTCACCTTGCTCACCAGCCCATCGGCACTGCGTAACGACTGCGCACAGGGTTGCCAATCAGCACTGCGCTGCCAATCAGCACGGCGTTGCTCAGCACAGGGGCCCGCCGGCCACGTAGATCACCTGGCCTGACACGAAGCCGGCTCCCTCGCTCACCAGGAACGAAGCCACATTCGCGACGTCCTCCGGCTGCCCGACCCGGCGCACCGGAATCTGCGAGGCCGCGCCCTTCTGGAAGTCCTCGAACGGGACGCCGATCCTCGCGGCGGTCGTGGCAGTCATGTCCGTGACGATGAACCCCGGCGCGATCGCGTTGGCAGTCACGCCGAACGGGCCCAGCTCGATCGCGAGGGTCTTGGTGAACCCCTGCATCCCGGCCTTGGCTGCCGAGTAGTTGACCTGACCGCGGTTGCCGAGCGCCGAGCTCGACGACAGGTTGACGATCCGGCCCCACTTCGCATCCACCATGTGCTTCTGCGTGGCCCGGCTCATCAGGAACGCCCCCCGCAAGTGCACGCCGAGTACCGTGTCCCAGTCGTCGTCGGACATCTTGAACAGTAGGTTGTCGCGGATCACGCCGGCGTTGTTGACCAGCACCGTCGGCGGTCCAAGCTCAGCGGCGATGGCGTCGACGGCAACGGCCACCTGCCCGGCGTCGCTGACGTCCGCGCCCGCCGCGAATGCCTGACCGCCCGCCGCGGTGATCGCGTCGACGGTCGCACCGCAGTCGCCCTCCTTGAGGTCGATGACAGCGACGGCCATGCCATCGGCAGCCAGGCGCCGCGCCACAGCCGCCCCGATCCCCCGGGCACCACCGGTGACGATCGCGACCCTCTGTCCATGCTCCGACATTTGTGTCGTCCCTTCTGAACTTTGTTTTCAGGTCCCGCCATGCAGCACGCGCCTTGCAGAAGCCCGCCTTCTGCCCTAGGCGCGCCAGCTAGCTTGTGTACTTGTGCAGTTCTCGCCGGGCCAGAGACCGCTTGTGCACCTCGTCCGGCCCGTCGGCGAAGCGCAAGGCCCGGGCACCAGCCCAGGCTGCCGCGAGCGGGAACTCCTGGCTCACCCCGCCGCCGCCGTGGGTCTGGATCGCCTTGTCGATCACCCACTGCGCCATTTCGGGAACGGCGATCTTGATGGCCTGGATCTCGGTATGCGCGCCTTTGTTTCCGACCGTGTCCATCAGCCAGGCAGTCTTCAGCACGAGCAGCCTGGCCTGCTCGATCCGCACCCGGGATTCGGCGATCCAGTCCTGCACGACGCCCTGGTCAGCGAGCGGCTTGCCCCATGCCACCCGGCTGGCTGACCGGCGGCACATCGCCTCGAGCGCGCGTTCCGCAGACCCGATCAGGCGCATGCAGTGATGGATCCGGCCCGGGCCAAGCCTCGCCTGCGCGATGGCGAACCCCTCGCCCTCCCCGGCGATCAGGTTGCTGGCCGGCACCCGGACGTCGGAGAACTCGATCTCGGCGTGCCCGCCGTGAGTGGAGTCGGTGAAGCCGAAGACCTGCATGCTGCGCTTGCGCGTGATGCCGGGCGTATCCGACGGCACGCAGATCATCGATTGCTGCTTGTGCCGGTCCGCGCTCGGGTTCGTCTTGCCCATCACGATGAAGAGCTTGCAGCGCGGGTCCATCGCGCCTGACGACCACCACTTGCGCCCGTTGATCACGTACTCGTCACCGTCACGCTCGATGCGCGTGGCGATGTTGGTCGCGTCCGACGAGGCGACGTCCGGCTCGGTCATGCAGAACGCCGACCTGATGGTGCCGTCCAGCAGCGGCATCAGCCAGCGCTGCACCTGTTCAGGGCTGCCGAACTCGGCGAGCACCTCCATGTTCCCCGTATCGGGTGCCGCGCAGTTCAAGGCCTCGGGCGCGATCGCCCCGCTGCGCCCGGTGATCTCGGCCAGCGGGGCATATTGCAGGTTGGTCAGGCCGGCGCCGAACTTCTCCGCAATCTCGCCGATCTGGTCGTGCTTCTTGCGGACGGTGAGGAACAGGTTCCACAGCCCTTGTGCGCGCGCCTTCTCCTTGAGCTCGTCGATCACGGCAGGCCGTTGCCAGATGTCGCCCGAGGCGGCTGCTTGCGCAACCTGGTCGGCGAAGACCTTCTCGGCTGGGTAGACATGCTCGTCCATGAAAGCGAGCAGTTTCGTCCGGAGTTCCTCGGTGCGCGCGTCGAATCCGAAATCCATGAACTGCAGCCTCCCGACGAGTCCGCACAAGCGTACCTACCGGCCAGTACGGACTCACGTTACGGTCTGGCTATGCCAGAGGTCGAGACTGTCCGCGGACCGGTCGATGTAGCCACTCTCGGGACGACGCTCATGCACGAGCACGTGTTCGTGCTGAACGAGGAGATCAGGCGAAACTACCCGGCGTATTTCGACGAAGACGTACGGGTCGCCCACGCGGTGGCCAGGCTCAACGAGGCCGTCCGGCGTGGCGTCACGACCATCGCCGACGCCACCGTGCTCGGCCTGGGCCGCGACATCGAGCGGATCAAGCGGGTGGCCGCGCAGACCAGCCTGAACATCGTCGTGGCCACCGGGATCTACACCTTCAGCGAGGTTCCGTTCTACTTCCGCCATCGCGGCAGGCGGACCACGGCGAGCGGTGAGGACCCGATGACGGAGATGTTCGCCGAGGACATCACCTCGGGCATCGGCGATACGGGAGTCAAGGCTGCGTTCCTCAAGTGCGCGATCGACGAGCAGGGACTGACCCGCGGCGTCGAGCGGGTGCTGCGCGCCGTCGCCCGCGCACACGTGCTCTCCGGAGCGCCGGTGACGGTGCATACCCATCCGGCAAGCCAGTCCGGACTCGTCGTGCTGCGCGTGCTCGGCGAGGAAGGCGCCGACCTCAGCCGGGTGGTGATCGGCCATAGCGGGGACAGCACTGACCTTGATTACCTGACCAGGCTTGCCGACGCCGGCTGCCTGCTCGGGATGGACAGGTTCGGCATCGGAGCGCCTCCGACCTTGTCCTGGAGGGCGGACACCATCGCCGAGCTCTGCCGGCGCGGATACGCGGGAAGCATGGTGCTGTCCCACGACGCGTCATGCTTCATCGACTGGTATCCGCACGACGAGGACCAGGCCGGGAACTACACCTATATCCACGACGAGGTTCTCCCCGCGCTCGCCGAACGCGGCGTCACCCAGGCTCAGGTCGACGCCATGCTGGTCGGAAATCCCCGGCGCTACTTCACCCCGAGCTCCTGATCGGCCCGACCCGTCGGCGTGATCCACCCCACTGCCGTCCAGTCATTAACCCCACGCCCGGCCGCACGATGATCGATAGGGTCGAGCTATGAGGACCGTGCATGAGATCGCCGATGCCTATGTCGAACGCAAGGCGAAGCTGGATCCGATCGGGGCGACGTATTGCGGGATCGCTGGTTACGACGACCAGATGCCGGACCTAGGCCCGGCTGGCTTCGCTGCCCGGGCTGAGCTGGACGATTCCACGATCGCCGAGCTTGAGCACGCGGAGGCAACCAGTGAGCGTGATCAGGTCGCCAAGGACGCCATGCTCGAGCGGCTTGGCGTGGCGCGCGATCTCTACCGGTCCGGTGCCGAGACAAGCGACTTGAACGTGATCGCGAGCTGGCTGCAGGGTGTGCGTCAGGTCTTCGATCTGATGCCCGTGGATGACACCGTGGGGCAGAGCAATATCGCCACGCGGATGGCCGCCGTTCCCGCGGTCTACGCCGGGCTGCGCCAGACCTACCTGGAAGCCGCGGCCCAGGGCCACGTCGCCGCGCGACGCCAGATCGTCGCCTGCGCGCAGCAGTGCACTGAGTGGTCATCGCGCGATCATGGCTTCTACACCGGGCTGGTCGAGAGGACCGGCGCCACTGGCGCAGTCCGGGAGCAGCTCGACGAGGCCGCGCAGGCCGCCTCGGCCGCGACGGCCGAGTTCGGCCGGTTCCTCGAGTCCGAGCTGCTCCCCCTGGCGCCTGATCGCGACGCCATCGGCAGGGATCGCTA
>JASHXW010000390.1 GCA_030043395.1 Streptosporangiaceae bacterium | reverse complement strand
CCGCCGGTGGCTTTGGTGGCGCCTTCACGCGTGTTGCTGATATGGGCGAGCTCCATCGCCCCCCAGGCCATCGTGGCCACCAAGAGCAGGACGCCAGCCACCTGGCTGGTCTCGAAATAGGGCTTCATGTCTTCTCCACTGATATCCCGTGGGCGGTGGTGGCGATCTGGAACAGGTCAGCAAGCTCGTCGCCGTAGTAGTCCAGGTCCAGATCGGGTTCGCGGGCCAGCCGGGCCGGCACCGCGTCGAGCGCGGCGCGGATCGCCAGCGCCATGACCATCGGGTCGAAGTCGGCCCGGAACTCGCCGGTGCCCTGGAAATGGGCAAGCAGTTCCTGGAGCGCGACCCGCCCGGCGTCGCGAATGGATAGGTCGTACAGCGGGCTTCCGTCCGCGCTGCGGCCGTTGAGCGCGATCTCGACGGTCGCAAGCACGTGGTTGCGGTTCTCGCGAACGAAGGCCAGGTTGGCCTGGATATAGGCGCGGAGCATGCCCGTGCCCGTCGGCTCAGCTTCCAGTCGGGGACCTAGGTAGGCGCGGCCCTTGGCGGACAACTCGCTGACCACTTCCCTGATCAGGTCGTCCTTGCCAGCGAAGTGATACAGGATCACGCCCTTGCTGGTGCCTGCGGTCTCGGCGATGCGGGATAGCGATGCCTGCCCGTACCCCAGCTCCGCAATGGTGTCGACAGCGGCGGCCATGATCTGCGCGCGCCGCGCGGTCTCGATGAATGTCCGGTCCTTCTCCTGACCGGGCGCTCTAGTTTCTGACCGCATGGTCAAAAATTAATGCAACCGGTCAGCCTTTGTCAATGGTGAAGGACATGGCCTGCTACGCCACGGTGGTGCTGGGAGCCGCGATCAGCGGCGCTGAGCGGTGTTCTCGGTCGCTCATCGGCGTGGGGCTCCGGGCGGGTTGGGGCCGACGGCTACGGGCAGGCGGCCTTCATCTGCGCCTCGAAGGTCGCTGCCTTCCCCTTCAGGGAGCCGAGCGACCTGAGTATCGCTTGCACCTGCGCAGCCGAGGGGCTCGATGACAATCCAGACGCTGCCTTCTTGACCGAGTCGATCGACGACGACAGCTGCGAGACCGCAGTGGAGAACTGGGGATAGCCCTTCAGCGCTGTCAGCTGCGCCTCGATGTTCTTCAGGTCCGCGCTGATAGTGGACGCCGAGCTCGCGCTCAGCGACACGTGCGTCAGGCTCTCCAGCGAGCCGCGCAGCGAGTCGACGTGCTTGCAGGCAGCCGCAGACACCGTTGCGGTGCTGGTCGGGCTGCTGGTCGGGGTGGTGGGAGTGGTCGTCGGGGTGGTCGGGGTGGTCGTCGGGGTGGTGGGAGTGGTCGTCGGGGTGGTGGGAGTGGTCGTCGGAGTCACCGTCGTCGGCGTGGTGGTGGGATGGTGCGTATGCGCCGGAGCGCTGACCGGGGTGGTAGTGCACGCGGCAATCAGGGCCGCGCCGCTCAGGGCCAGCGCCGCTCCCAGCCAGTGCGCCCGCTTGCCATGCAGCTTCGTGCCCATGCAGCCATGCTGCCGAGTGACGTGGCTGCAAGCTTCACCCGCGACGGGCGAGATCTGAGGGTCGGCATAATCACCGGAAGGGTCTACTCATTGCATCTTGGCCGGCCTTTTCTGCCCGATAACCGAACTGACTGGCTTGATCCCTCGGCGGGTTCCGCGTCAGGCGCCCCTGACGCCTGACGCGCCTGACGCGCCTGGCGCACGACCGCCGGGGCGGATCTCACCCTGGGCCTCCCCCTGCAGGGGGATGCCGGCACCCAGGCAGCCGGCCTAGGGTACCGATCACCACGGGACGTGCCGGCGCCGCCACGACTTGCGGCTTGCCCGATCGCCAGCCTGGCTGATCGCGCAATCGCGCGAAGGAGGGCGCGCCCATGCCTGACAAGCTCGTGCGACTGAGTCGCTACGACGTGGCCGACGACTACCGCCGTCCAGTCATGATCGCGATCGCCGGTGACAGCGCGGCGGGGAAGACGACCTTGACCCGCGGCATCGCCGAGGCACTCGGCGCGGACCGGGCAACCGCGGTATGCGTGGACGACTATCACCGGTTCGACCGGCAGGAGCGCCGCGACCTGCCGATGACCGTGCTGGACCCGGACTGCAACTACATCGACATCATGGAGCAGCACCTGCAGTTGCTGGCACTGGGACGGCCGGTGCTCAAGCCCGTCTACGACCACGCGACAGGATCGCTGACCCGGCCAGTGCTGGTGGAGCCACGCGACTTCGTGATCGTCGAGGGCTTGCTCCCGCTGCACACCAAGCTGGCCCGCGCATGCTTCGACATCACGGTCTACCTCGATCCGCCTGAGGAGATCCGCCATGAGTGGAAGCTGCGGCGCGACTGCAAGGAGCGCGGCTACACCGCCGAGCAGGTGCTCGCCGAGCTTGAGCGCCGCGAGCCTGACTCGGCGGCCTACGTGCGCCCCCAGCGGCAGTGGGCAGACCTGGCGATCAGCTTCGCGCCCGTCGCCGGGCACGGCGACGTGCATGACACCCCGCTGTCGGCTGAGATCCTGCTCAGGCCGACGATCCTGCATCCTGATCTCTCGCACGTGCTCACTGACGACGACCGCAGGACGGTGCACCTCAAGCTGATCCGCGACAGCGACGGCAGGCCGGTAGACGCGCTGCACGTTCATGGCTACGTCCCGCGCGAGGACAGCTACATCGTGGAGAAGGCGATCTGGGAGCAGCTCTCGATGGACCAGGGCGCCGCACCTCCGGCCACGCTCGGCGAGTACGCGCCAGGAAAGCGCAGCGAAGCGCTCGCGATCGCGCAGCTTCTCTTGCTGTGGCATCTACTCGAGGCGCGTGCATGAACCAGCGCTCCCCGGCTAGCCCCGGCCAGGTCACGCAGCACGCGGCAATGGGTAGCGTTCTTCGCATGAGCGGACGGGCCGCGGCACTGCGGGTCGTGATCATCGACGACCACCAGATGGTGCTCGACGGCCTCAAGGCCATGCTCGACCCCTACAGCGAGCAACTTCAGATCGTCGGCGAGAGCAGCGATCCGCAGGACGCTCTCGCGGTCGTGCACGAGCTGCAGCCCGACGCGGTCTTGCTGGACATCCGGCTTCGCGGCTCATCGGGCCTGGACCTCTGCGGCGACATCCTTGCCGCCGCGCCTGGGTGCAAGGTGGTATTCCTCACTGTCTATGACGACGAGCAGTACCTGTACCAGGCGCTGCGCGTTGGGGCGGCCGGGTTCCTGCTCAAGCGCATCCGCGGCGGCGAGCTCGTCGACTACGTGCGCCGGATCTGCGACGGCGAGGTACTCATCGACCCGGCCCTGGCTGG
>JASHXW010000389.1 GCA_030043395.1 Streptosporangiaceae bacterium | reverse complement strand
GAGTCGAAGGGCATGACGTCGGTGGGGATGGACTTGATCTTGATGCCGGCGGGGAAGCGGACCCGGACGGGGCGGGTGAAGGAGTCGCGGAGCTGGCCGTCGCCGAGCTGGCCGTGTGATCCTTGGCCCCAGGCGTAGAGCTGCCCGTTGGTGAGCAGGGCGTAGTCGGTGGAGTTCGACGTGCCGATCTGCGCGATCCGCCCTGGCACCCTCGTCGCCAACGGCACCAAGCTCGTCCGATGGCCACCCGGCCGGTGCTGGCCAAGGAACGAGCCCCAATGATCAACGGTGCTAGTCCGCGCTGGCTCAGCCAAGGCGGGGCCGGCCGGGATGCCGAGGAAGGCGCAGGTCACGGCAACGGCGATCGCGACCATCAGCGACCTTGACGCGGTCATATGCATATCTCTCCTTATCCTATCGGTTAAGCATAGTATTGCTCAATACCCAGGCGTCATGTCCCACTATTGCTACGTTTGTATGGCCTTTTGAGTTCCATCGCACCCAACTGCACCCGACTCTCTGCGGCCGGCGACAAGCGAGCGGGCCCTTCCGCAGCCCTCAGGTGCATCTGCAAGGTGCGAACAGCCAGGCTGCTGTCCGGCAATAACAGGTCAGGAGCCGTCAGTACCAATGGAGGAATGCTGATAGTCAGCGACAGCCAGGACCGGCAGCCGCGGATCAGTGGCAGCGGGCGTCCGGAGCGTAACGAGGGCTTGGGCAGGGAGCGCGCCGCCGACGCCGAGGTAGCCGCGGCCGCGCGCGCAGAGCTAGCGGATCGGTTGCGAGCTTCTGGCAGGGCTGGCACCGCACTGGTGGCTGCGTTCCGCGAGGTGCCTCGGCACATCTTCCTGCCTGACATGCAGCCAGCGCAGGCATACCAGGACCGCGCTTTCGTGACCAACTGGGATGGCGAAGGAATGCCGGTCAGCGCGTCTACCCAGCCGACGATGATGGCAATCATGCTGGCCCAGCTTGAGCTTGCCCCGGGGCACCGCGTACTCGAGGTGGGCACCGGCACTGGTTATAACGCGGCTCTGCTTGCGTACCTTGTCGCGAGCAAGGAGGCCGTGGTGACGGTTGACGTCGTTCCAGAGATCGTCGAACAGGCCCGCGCGAACCTGGCCGCCGCAGGGTACCAGGGCGTGAGGGTTGTCCGCGGTGACGGCGCGGATGGCGTTCCTGGTCATGCTCCCTATGACCGAATCATAGTGACAACGGGTGTGTGGGATCTTGCGCCGCAATGGCTGGCGCAGCTCGGTTCCTTCGGTCGGATGGTGCTGCCTCTTTCGATCCGGGGAATCCAGCTGTCGGTGGGCCTGGAGAGCACCGGTCATCACCTCGTGAGCACGTCCGTCTGCCGATGCAGCTTCATCAGGATGACCGGAGCAATGAGCGGGCCAGAGTCGGTTATGGCCCTCGGGCCCCAGCCTGGTCTGCACGCGCAGGTCGTTGACGGGCCGTGCCTAGACGCGGACGGGCTCTATCAGGCACTATCCGGGCCAGCAGCGCAGGAGCGTACCGGGCTATGGGCCGCCAGCTTTACTGAACTGGCAGACCTGGATCTGTGGCTGACCCTTGCCGAACCTGGCCTGACCAGGCTGAGCCTGCTGGGCAGGCACGAAGTGCTAGCCAATCCCGCTCAGCAGCGGATCGCGAACCTGTTGCCGCTCGGCGGCTTCGCCCAGGTAGATCGCTCGGACGGGGTTGGTGTCGCCGCGCTGGCATCTGCGGAGAGCGACACGCACGCGGGCCCATTCAGGATCGCCGCACGCGGGTACGGTCCCGGCGGGCAGAGCCTGGCGAAGCACCTGGCCCGGCGGGCCGTGGCGTGGGAGGAACTCGGCAGGCCTGGTGTGGCGAACCTGAGACTGTCCGCGTGGCCACCCGGTACGCCCAGAGAAACTATCGGCGCCGCGAGCCTGATCATCGACCGGCCGCATGCGCGCCTCGCGGTGCGATGGTCAGCGTCCTGAGGACATGCGTTGAGGCAAGGCTCAGCGACGGTAACCGGCCGATTCCTCGAGCGCTGCTCCGGTCGCGAGCAAGAGCTCCTCGCCGTTGGCCGGGCCGATTAGCTGAAGGCTCGCGGGCAGGCGACCGCGCGACGGAACCGGAAGGGCGAGCGCGGGCATGCTGGCGAGGTTGGCGGGCACCGTGAACTGAGTGAAATCGTGCTGCCCGGCCTCGGCGATCGGTGGCGGGAAGAACGCCATCGTAGGGAGCACCAGGACGTCGACTGAGGTCAGCACGGCAGTCATCTGCGCTTGCCAGTTCCGCCGGAACGCTTCTGCCTGGCTAAGCTGCTCGGCCGTCACAGCTGCGCCGTGCTCAAGGCGGGTGCGGACTTGGGCGCTGATCTTGCCTTCGCTCCGCGGATCAGCGAGCAGGGCCGCGTTCACCCTGGCGGCCTCGTTGTCCAGCAGGCGGTGAGCATGCGCGAGCGCATTCGCCCAGTCGGGCAGGTCAACCTCGATGACGTGCAGCCCGCTGCGCTCAAGCGCAGCGTCCACGGCCGCGTCAACGTCCGGGTCAGCGCCCTTCGCCCGCGGCCGGATCCTGCCAAGGCGAGCCGCTGGCTTCGACGCAGCGCGGAAGCCCGGCTCCAGCAGCGCCATGGCTGCTTCCAGCCCGCCGACGTCCGCGGCGATCGGGCCGACGGTGTCGAAACTTGGCGCGAGTGGCCAGACACCCTCGGTGCTGATCCGGCCGTAGGAAGTCTTCAGCCCGGCCAGCCCGCAGAATGCTGACGGGATCCGCACCGATCCGCCGGTGTCGGTGCCGTACCCGTAGTCAGCCTCGCCTTCGGCGACGGCTACCGCTGATCCGCTGGACGAGCCGCCCGGCAGCAGCCGCGGATCGAGCGGGTTGACCGGGGTTCCGTACCACTGGTTCGTCCCGGCGCCACCGAACGCGAGCTCATGCAAGTTCGCCTTGCCGACGATGACGGCGTCCGCTGCCCGAGCGCCGGCCAGGCAGGGGGCGTCAGCAGGAGCGGGCCTTGCCTTCTCGGCGACGGCAAGGCACCCGGCCGTCGTCGGGACGCCGCGCACGTCGATGAGGTCCTTGACCGCCAGCCTTGGTCCGGTGCCGGCGTGCTCAAGCCGGGTTATGAAGGTCGCCACTCGCCAATTCTGCGGGCCATCCGGTCGCAAGGCCAGCGGCCTGGCCTGGGTGTCCGCTCGGGGCCGTAGAGCAAGATAGAGCCTGCCTGGCAAGACGGCCGCTGGCCGACAAGGATGAGGAGCTGAGAATGATCCGAGCACTTGCAGCAGCGGACTACGAGCCCTGGAATCAGCTGTGGCAGGCCTACCTGCGGTTTTACCGCGCTGAGGTATCTGACGAAGTCACTGCGGCGACCTTTCGCCGGCTCTGCGACCAATCCGACGGGCTGATCGGCCTGGTCGCCGCTGATGACACGGGCGGACTCCTCGGAATAGCCCACCTCGTGTTCCATCCCTCGACCTGGTCCAGCGATCCGTACTGCTACCTGGAAGACCTGTTCGTGACCCCAGCAGCACGCGGCACCGGCACGGCGCGCCAGCTACTGGATGCGGTCTTCGCGGAGGCG
Source organism: Streptosporangiaceae bacterium (assembly GCA_030043395.1). The sequence goes on along the minus strand of JASHXW010000389.1, from coordinate 1,709 downwards.
AGCCGGCGTGGCGCCGCCCGCACCTACTGGGAGACGCAGGAATTCAATAGCCCGGCGCGCTCGCTGTACGACCAGGTGGCACACCGCACATCCTTCGTCGTCTACGAGCGGTAAGGAGCCGATCGACCGGCTCGGCTACTTCAGCATCTGGCCGCTCCGCCCACGATGAATTCAGCAACTCGTATTCGCCCTGTGTGCTCATTACTATTCGGAAAGAGGCGACCGGTCCGTTCCGGCGCGCCAGCGTCTCCGCTGCGGAATGGAGGTGCGCGATCGATTCCGGCCAGCTGCTTGCGGCGCGCGGCGCAGCGAGCGCCGACCAGCCGTCGCAGGTCATGGTCATGGCGGATGACGTATACCGAACCTTCGGCAGCGGGCACACGGCGGTCCGCGCCCTGCGCGGGGTGTCGTTCACCGTTGCCCGTGGTCAGCTGGTGGCCTTGCGCGGACGATCGGGCTCAGGCAAGACCACGCTCCTGAACATCATCGGCGGCCTGGACAATCCGACCGCTGGCCAGGTTTGGGTGGATGGCCGTGAGGTGAGCCGGATGACCGAGCGGGAGCGGCTTGCGCTCCGACGCGACAGCGTCGCCTTCATCTTCCAGTCGTTCGGGCTCGTCCCGATGTTGTCCGCGGCGGAGAACGTCGGCATACCGCTACGGATCGCGGGCGTTCAGCCGGGCGAACGCCGGGAGCGGATCGCGGCCATGCTGGACCTGACCGGGCTTTCCAGCCATGCCGTGCACCGGCCCGACGAGCTGTCCGGAGGCCAGCAGCAGAGAGTGGCTATCGCCCGCGCGCTGGCCGGCCGGCCCAGCCTGCTTATCGCTGACGAGCCAACGAGCCAGCTCGACCTGGAGACCGGGCGGCAGATCATGGCGCTGTTGCTTAGCGTGGTGCGCTCCGAAGGGATCACCGCGCTGGTCGCCACCCACGACGAGGCGCTCATCGACCTGGCCGACGAGGTCTTGTCGCTGGAGGACGGGTGCGTCGTGACCAGCCAGGACGCAGAGCAGGCCATGGCGGGGGAGACGGCGCCTGGGGAGGCAGAAGAGTAAGGGCCACGCTTCCCCTCGCGTGACCGGGGGGCTGGAGACCGGATTGGAGCTGATCTGTGCCTGGCCTGGGAGTCTCCTTCCTCGCCCGCCGGGCCAGGTCGTCGTGGTTGCTCCTCGCCTGCGTCATCGTCACGGTCCTGGTTGCGACTGGGCTCGCCGCCGTGCTCTGGACTTTCGCAGCCGGGGCGATAGCGCCGGGCGCGCGCAGCATCCTGGCCAACCCGCGCGGCCGCGTCGTAGCGCTCAGCGGGCAGGCCGACGCCGAGCAAGCCGGGATCGACTCGCAGCTCATCCGCGCGACGCTGCGAGAGGCGTGGCCAGGAATCGGATTCCAGATGGACAGCGCGCTGTGGGCAAACCCGGTCCCGCTCCAGCCGCCTGCGGCCGGCGCCGCGGCCAGGCAGGGTCCTGGCCAAGTGGTCGCCGCGCAGATGCAGGTCGCGGCGCTCGCCGGGATCCGCGCCTACGCGGTTCTCACCAGCGGAAAGTGGCCGGGCGTGCCAGGCCCCGGTGCCCCGCTCCCGGTAGCACTGCCGGTGACAGTGGCCAGTCGGCTGCACCTCGCGCCCGGCTCGGTGCTGAAAGACACCGCCGCGTCTGGCCCGGCCTCGGCCGGGCTGCTCGTCACCGGCCTGTACCGGCCCGAGAACC
>JASHXW010000388.1 GCA_030043395.1 Streptosporangiaceae bacterium | reverse complement strand
AGGGGTTCAAATCCCCTCAGCTCCACGAGTTTCCCCAGATCAAGGGCCTGAGCGGTCTGCTGAGGAGCAGCGATGGCCAGGGTTGTCCTGCAGGGCGTCATGTCGGTGGACGGCTACATTGCTTATCCCGATGACTCGGTCGGGCCGCTCTTCGAGTGGTACGGCAACGGGGATACCGAGGTGTCAGCCGGGACAAGCGGCTGGAAGTTCCATGTCTCGCAAGCGTCCGCGGCCTATGTCCAGGCCTTCTGGGACGCCACTAAGGTCACGGTGATCGGCCGCCACCTGTTCGACACCACGAACGGCTGGGACGGCGACCCGGCTGCCGGAGACGAACTGGTCGTCATCACCCACCGGCCATTGCCGCAGGAGTGGCTCGCCGAGCACCCAGACGCGCCCTTCCACACCGCCGGGTCGGTTGAAGCGGGCATCGCGCTCGCCAAAGAGCTCGCCGGTGACGGTCTCGTCTGCGTGACCGCAGGCGACGTTGGCGGACAGGCGTTCGCGGCAGGACTGGTCGACGAGGTCGCGATGGACGTCGCCCCGGTAGTTCTCGGTGAAGGGGTGCGCTTCTTCGGCAGCCATGCCGGCACCGTCCTCCTCGACGATCCTGACCACGTAGTCCAGGGCGACCGCGTGTTGCACCTGCATTACGCAGTCCAGCGCTCGAGATGACTTCATGGTGTCTGCGTCACTGAAGGCCTAGGCGGGCGCCGACGAGGGTACCGGGTCCGCGTATGGGCCCACGGTTTTGCCTGTCAGCGCCCGCCTCCCGCCTGCGCCGCAGGGCGGGAGTCCTGGTGGGCGTGCAGCGGTCCGGCCGGCGGTCTGCGCAGGTGGCCGCCGGCCGGAGGGCTTGAAAGTCGATGGAGTTGTTGTTCTTCCCGAGCCGACTTCATGCCACCGTGACGGTCTGGCGGGCAGCGGGCTCGTCGACCTCGGGTGCGGTCTCAGTTCCGGAGCCGGACCAGGCGAAGCCGAAGACTCCGGCCAGGAAGGCGATGGCGCCAAGGCCGAAGGCGACCAGCGAGCCGATGTACGCGATCTGGGAGACCTTCCACCAGCCAAAGGCGTTCAGCAGCATGCTGCGCAGCGTATCGCCGCGGAAGATGAGCTGGACCTGGTTGGCCAGCGCAGTGTTGGTGGGGTGGGCCATCGCCTCGGCGGACAGCTGGGAGTAGGTCTTGCCACCGCCGAACTCGCGCAGGTGGACGGCAATGAAGTTGTTGGCGTAGGCCTCGGCCTGCTGCCCGGTCAGCAGCTGCTGCCCGGCGTACTGTGACACCGACGGGGTCATCGACGGGGTGAACTCGGGGGCCTTGGGGTGGGCGAAGGCCGCCGCCGGCGGGAAGTAGATCTTCTGCGCGGCGAGCTGGCTGCCGACCTGGTTGTGGATGTACGTCGATCCCCACAGCATCAGACCGCCGACGGCGAGCAGGATCACGCCGAGGGAAACCCCGACGGTCCCGAGGAGCTTGTGGGATGTGTTGCGGCGCATTGTCGTGCCTCCTATCTAGCCGCCGTCCCTTTTCTGGGCCGGCGATTCGTTCTGACAATGCGAGTATTCGCCCGGGCCCACTTGGGTCGTCACCACCTAACGCCCCGAAAGAGGGGGACTTAAGCCCTCAGCTTTCAGGGCTTAATGGCTGCCCGGCTATGGACCGCCGCAACAAGGCCGCCGTCAAGAAGCGTGCCGCACGATCACGACCGGGCACTTCGAGTGGTGTGCGCAGTGCTGACTCACCGATCCGAGCATGGCGTCGGAAAAGGTGCCATGTCCCCTGCTGCCTACCACTAGCAGATCGGCCTCGGCCGACGTGTCGACCAGGACGCGGGGTGCGTAACCCTCGACTACCTGCTGCTCAATCCGGACGGCGCTGCCTGAATGGCTGACCTGCTCGACGGCTCCTGCGAGTGTCTGCTCGGCGGCATGCTTGATGTCCACTCCTTCATCGAGGACGACAGGCCCCCAGCCGACACCGCCTGCATACACCGGATATTGCCAGGCCATGACGGCCTTCACCGTGTCGCCGGTCAGTTCGGCCTGCTGTACAGCCCACCGCAACGCATCCTGCGATGATGGCGAACCGTCCACTCCTACGACGATGATCTTGTCCTGGCTTGCATGAGGCATTGTCTTTCCTTTCCTTAGAGGTTTCATTTGCGAGGACTTCCGGTGTTAATCGCGCTGGTGATAACCGCCAGCACAAGGAGCGCTCCTCGGACGCCGATCACGGGCCAGTGCTAGCCAGCCACTCCGATTGCCACGTGGGCCGGCTGGGTGCTGAACGGACCTTCGGCTGCCACCCGGAAACCGTGCACCATGTCGGTGGAGATGGCGATGACCTCGTCAGTGGCTCCCGCAATCCAGGGCTCGAGCAGCTTGCGATGCCTCTCGGCTGCGACCGTGTCAGTGACGGGGCGGGCGGTGCCGACGACGATGACGCTCCAGCCGAGCTGGCGCGCCGGGTCGAGCGCGTCTGCCTCGAAGGCGACGACAACGCCGTGCGGGCCGGCTGCGGCAGCAGTGATGGCTGCTCCCATGGTGGCCCGGACGATGACTGACTCGGTCTGGTAATCCACCAGGAAATTGACTGGCCGGATCGCAGGCAACGCGTGGTGGGTGAAGACGACACGCCCCACCGGCACGGTGCCGAGCAGCTGCAAGGATGCCGACCGATTGAGTTCCTCCATCCTGCGGTGCAAGCTCATTGCTTCCTCCCTGCTGACGACTGCCAGGCCGCTGACCTGTACCCGGGATTTCCCGGCGCTCCGTCAGCATGCGAGTCAGCCGCTGAGCTGATCCAGATGAGATCCGAGCTCTCGGCCGGCGTCCTCACCGGACGTCAACGGCTGGCAGGGCGACCTATGGTTGGAGCACGAGCCGTGCCCTGGCCCGGCCCTGCAGCACCTCAGCGATGGACTCGTTGACGGAGCTGAGCTCGCGGGTTTCGTAGATGACCCTGGTCCTGCCCATGGCGTGCAGCGCGAACACGTCCGCGAGGTCGGCGCGCGTGCCGACGATGGACCCGATCACCGACGTGCCGTTGAGGACGGTGTCGAACACCGGGATCGTCAGCGTACCGGCGGCCGGTAGCGCGACCAGGACGAGCCTGCCACCGCGGCGCAGGCCGGCATATGCAGAGGCGAACGACTTCTCGCTGACTGCCAGGCCAACGGCCACGTCGGCGCCGCCCAGCGCCTGCAGAGCCTCGGCTGGGTTCTCGCTTCGGGCGTCGATGACGATATCGGCGCCTAGATCTTTAGCCAGCTGCAGCTTCTCGTCGGTGACGTCGATCGCTGCCACGGTGCCGCCGAATATCTTGGCGTACTGGACGGCAAGATGCCCGAGCCCGCCGATCCCGGAAATCGCGACCAGGTCATTGGGACGGACGTTGCCGACCTTGACAGCCTTGTAGGTGGTGACTCCGGCGCAGCTCAGCGGCGCTGCGTCGAACGGGTCGACGCCTGCGGGCACCTTGGCAGCGAAGTCAGCGTCGGCCAGGAAGTACTCCGCGTAGCAGCCGTCGACCGAGTAACCGGAGTTCTGCTGCTGCAGGCAGAGCGTCTCCCAGCCAGTCAGGCAGTACTTGCAGCGGCCGCAGGCGTAGCCAAGCCACGGCACGGCTACCCGCTCGCCGACAGCCAGGTGCGTGACGCCGTCGCCGACCGCATGGACTAGCCCCACGCCCTCGTGGCCGGGAACGAACGGCGGAGTTGGCTTGACCGGCCAGTCGCCGTTCGCCGCGTGGATGTCGGTGTGGCACAGGCCAGAGGCCTCCATCCGCACCGTGATCTGGCCAGGTCCCGGCTCGGGTACTGGCCTGTCCTCGATGACCAGCGGCTCGCCGAACCGCCGGACTACTGCTGCCTTCATCGGATTCTCCTCACTGTTGTCATTCTTCCGAGCGGTCACTTGCCCGACGGGACAACCACGACGGGGCAAGCAGCGTGATGGGTGACCTGACTTGCGGTAGAGCCGAGCAGCAGGGGTCCGAAGCCACCGTTTCCGCGCGAACCAACGACGACCAGGTCTGCGCTGCGTGAAGCCTCGATTAGTGCTGGCGCGGGAAAGCCGACGAACGCCTTCACCGTGATCGATGCCGGCCGCGACTCAGGCAGTTCGGCAGTCGACTTGGCGACGGCGTCCTCCGCGGCCTGGCGCGCGTGCTCGACAGCCGCCTCGCCGTTCGGAGCGCTCAGGGGATGACCGGTCCATGGACTGGCCATGGTCGAGATGACGGTGAATACGGTGAGTGCGCTTTCGCGGAGTCCAGCCTCGCGAACTGCCCAATTGAGGGCTCGCCGTGCCTCATCAGACCCGTCGATTCCAACTACGACTCCAGCCATTTTCTCCTCCTCAAGAACTCGCGTATAAAGCGATCCGCAACATTCACTATTAATTCTTCTGCGAGGAGTAATGACCGGCCAGGGCATAGGTGCCTGAGGCTCCAGGACTTTCGGGCTCTAAGAATCAGGGACGTTAGGACGCCGGGGCTACGGCACAAGGTCCTAGGTTCGCTCGCCCGCGCGAGGTTCAGCCACGCTTCGGGCGCCCTCAAGTCAGCTATGCGGGACAGCCACTAAAGACCGATGAAATCTTGGCGCACCCGGATTCGTCCGAATCCCCGCGGGAAGATCTCGTGATCATCCAGTAGGAACACCTTGATTGGCTCGGTCACGCACGCTGCTATTCTCGCGGCCTACAGCAGCACGTCCTCGACGGGCCGGCGGACGCTTACCTCAGACTGGCTGGTGGTTCCCAGCCGTAGCACCATCTGCGGGTACGCGCCGGCGCACAGGTGAGTCCTGATGAAGTCGCGGAACTGGGAGATCTCCAAGGGCTGGCTGTGCAAGGCAGCTGCGACGCCGGAACTGCTAGCGCAGAGCAGGACGCGCTGCAGCGCCTGCCCGGCGCTGATCCAATCCTGAGGCCGATCGCTCGCTGTCGTGATGATCGCGGCCGCGCCTGCCGACCTGGGTAGCGGACCGTGGGCTTCTGGCGGCAAGCCCCAGCCTTGCCCGTGCGCGAAATCGCGGCTGGCGAACTGGGGCTCGGTCTTCTCGGCCGTGGCCGGATAGGCCGTCGCCGGAACCCCGTCCCGCCGCTTGCTGCCGGGCGGCCGCGACCATTTCGCGTCCTCGTGCGCGCGAGCGCTATCGAGCCGCAGGGCATAGTCGCCAGCCTCGACCAGAGCCGCCAGGCACGCGAACTGAGCCTCGCCGCTGACGATCCTGAGCTCCGTGCTCTCCTTTGCTGCCTCCTCGCGGAACACGCTCAGCAGCGCTTCAGGCAGGGGCGCCGCATCGAATCCGCCGCGGTGCGTGCGGCGCCGGGGGATCTCTGCGAACAGCTCCCGTTCGTACTCGGCAGGCGGCACTTCGTCGGTCCAGGAAATCCGGGCTACAAGATTCGGCAGGTCAGGATCAGGAAGCAGCTGCGCGCGGGGGACCAAGCCGAGATAGCGCAATGCAACACGTGCGGTCAGCACAGCCGCGCCGCAGCTGATCAGCATCTCCCGGCCAGCTGGATCAGCTACGGTCAGCCTGCGCTCCGCGTCGGCGTGCACGCTCAGCTCGCGGTCCGCTGCACCAAACCACCATGGCTGAGTGTTGTGTACAGAAGGCGCCCACACGGCGGCCTCGACGACGAACCGGGAAATCTCCTCCGCTGACGCAGGCCTGCTTGGCAGCCCGCCTGACGGCGTATCGAATGTGCTCACGTCGCCTCCCTGTCCGATCCGCAGCAACATGGTAGGCGCGTCGCACTGCGGGCCGTGCTTCCTGCCGGCGAACATTCTGATGGCCGGCTCGCCGAGGCCGACGGCCAAGGTCGGGCTGCGTCGCCAGACCGGCTATCGCGCCGGCGCGAACCGATCATCCGTTTGGCCACTGCTCGTTCATCGTGGCCTCCCGGCCTACCTGGCGACACTGGCGCTTGGCTGCGCCTCCGCCTCGACGAGCGAGCTTGGCACGATGAGCACCGGCCGGTCCGCCAGGTGAAGCAGCCTCAGCGTCACGTTGCCGAAGGGCAGCACGGGCAGGCCGCGCGACCCGCTCGAGCCCAGGACGATCACCCGGGCGTCGCATGCGTCGGCCACGTCGAGGATCGCCCTGGCGATGTGCCCCACCGGTGTCTTACGGATGTCGGTGGTTGCGGTCACGCCCCATTCGCGCAACCGGGAAACGGCGTCCTCAGCGACACCTTCGCCAGTTCCGGCGACGCAATCGACCTGAATGCGCCCGAACCGGCCAACCGCGTACTCATGGACATGCAAAACCACTACGCGGTCCGATTCGGCCAGCAAGTCGTGGACGAGTGCCGTCGCTGCAGTGACGTTCGTTGAAGTGTCCACTGCAAGCAGGATTGTCTTCATGGCCCTCTCCTCATCTCCAGGCCAGGCCCTGGCGGCGAGCCAGGGCCTGAACTCGCTTTTCTCCGACACTTACGAAGCTAGTCACCGCCAGGCTGGCACCCTAGGGCCGAACGTCCGCGCCAGTTCCGCCACTAGACCTCAGATCGACCTGCCGGCTGCTCGCCTAGTCAGGCAGATTTCACTGCCGCTCTCGCGCCATTCCTGGCCGCGTCATCAACCTGATCCAGACCGGCACCGGATTCTCCGGCATTTCCGAAGCGCCGGACGGCAATCAGCCCGCCCACGAATACCACGACCATCGCGATGAGCAGCGCGAACTCGGTCGTGCCTATCGGAGCCGAGCTGCCTAGCAGCGCCAGGATGCGGCGGATCACCGCGACGAGCCCGACAATGAGGAAGGGCTGCGCGATCAGCCGATGGGTCCTCAAGGAGAGCACGACCGTGTGCACGATCTCGGCCAGGATCAGCACAAGCAGCCCCGTATCTAGAAGCTTGTAAGCGGCGTGCGCGACAGGCGTCGGCGAGCTCGTCGTCACCGCGCTGCGGACGAAGTCAGCCACGCCAGAGATCAGCAGGGCGGTGGCGAGCAAGACGAGCAGCACGCCAACGGCCACGGTGATCAGGTCCTGCGCGATCTCAAGCACCCGTGCAGACCTCCATGATGCACCCGGCTGTTCCCCCGACCGATGAGGCTGCCCGCGGCCCGGCCTTGCGCTCGGCATGACCTGCCGCTGAGGTGGCACGCCCGATGTTGGCGGCACCGCTGGCCTAAGTCCGGGCTGGCGTGGGCTGACGGGTTCCGCCAAGGTGACGTCTGAGGTCATGGTCCCTCCCCTCCCGGTGTTGCTACGTCCACGTCGCGCTCAGTCCATCTGCCAGCAGGCTCCCGCGGAGACTCTGGCCAGGCCAGGGACCAAGGTCGGAACGAAGGTCACAGCCTCCAGGCGAGCCAAGCGCTTACGCCGCCCTGGTGATGCGCACTGCACCTGGTCAAGACTCGATCACCTCGGCGGCCGAGCGCCGGGCAGTTGCCGCCGTGGTCCTGGCGACGCCGAGTTGCAGCAGCACCTGCGGGTATCCGGGCAGCGCAAGGCGACTTGCGATGAGAGTCCGGATCGCCGCCGCCTCCAGCGGCTGGGTGTAGATGCTCCCGAACACCCACTTGGCGGCCGAGCGCAGCAACAACCGGTGCAACGCCTGCCCGGCATTGAGCCAGTCGGCTCGACCATCGCGCAGGGTCAGCAGCACAGCGGTAGCAGCCGGGGGCGGGCCATCGGCCGATAGCAGGCCCATGGCACGTCCCAGATCGAAGTCCCGCTGACGGAGCCGGCCTGCGCCATCGCCTTCGCCAGTCCCGAAAGCGTGCGCTGGGATGCCATCGCGCGAGCGCATCGCCGGTCCCCGTGTCCACTGAGCGATGTCGGCCATCGCCTGCGGTTCGCGGTCCTGCCGTCGGCCAGCAGCGGCAAGAATGACGGCTAGCTGCTCGTACGCGGTGCCTTTGAGGAAGGCAAGTGTGGCTCCTTCTGCTAGCGCGTCGTGCTGAAGAGCTGGTGTCAGCCCAGCGGGCAGCGGGCGATCCTCGAAGGCCCCCCGGTGCGTATGCCGGTGCGGGAGCGCCTGGAGCATCTCGCGCTCCACTGCGCTGGCGGGCAACCGCCCGCCGAGTCGTACTCTGGCCAGCAGCCGTAGCTTGGCCCGGTCAGGAAATGTCTCGACAACGGGAATGTAGCCGAGTGACCGGACAGCGAGCCGCAACCCGAAAAGCGCGGCACCGCAGCTTATGAGCATCTCGCGGCCGATCGGGTCAACGCGCAGCCTGCGGCTCGGATCGGCATACAGTCCGATCGCGTCCCGTTCGACCCGGAAGCGCCACGGCTGGGTGTTGTGAATCGATGGAGCGCGTGCCGCGGTCCCGATCAGGTAGTCGACCTGATCTGCTGGAATCGCAACCGAAGCACCCGACCGAGCGGCGTTCACGGTCATCGCTGCTCGCCTCCTTCAGTAGCCGCGACCATGATCCCCGCGTCCAGTCGCAACCGGATGTGCAGAGAAGTCGCAGCGTCGCTGGCTAACGCCGCTTGACCGGGTAAGTCAGGCGGTCCCTTACGTCGACCACGCCGGTCACGTCCCAAATGGCCTGGAGCAGGCTTAGCGCGATCGCCTCACGTTCCACCCGGCCCGCGATAGTCACCACGCCCCCGCTGACCGCGATCGTGAACTCGGTCGGATCGAACACGAACTCGCCGGCGATCACCCGCTCGGTGATCTCCGAGCGGATTTCCGCATCTGGCCGGTCGTAGACGCCAAGCAGGTCGATGCGGCTGACGATGCCGGTCAGGCGGCCTGTCTCGTCAACGACGGGCAGGCGCTTGATCCGGTTGTCGTGCAGCAGCCTGGCCGCCTCGGCCACAGACGCGCCAGCCTCGATCGTGATTGCCGGGCTCGTCATGAGCTCGGCCGCAGTGAACGCCTCAGCATTCGCCGCTGCCAGTCGATGCCTCTTGTGCCCATAATCGGCTGGCTTGTGGGGATAAGCCTCCCGGGGCAGCAAGTCCGCCTCGGAGACGACGCCGATCACCTTGTTGCCGGCGTCGATGACGGGGAAGGCACTGATCCGCCTGCCGCGCAAGACCTCGATCATGTCCTTGAACTCCGCCGT
>JASHXW010000387.1 GCA_030043395.1 Streptosporangiaceae bacterium | reverse complement strand
CGCCGTGCGGCTGGCAGTTCAGGCAGGTCGGCCTTGATCTGCTCGACCCACGGCACGGGCGGAGCGACAGGAACCAGGTCAGGCTCGGGGAAGTACCGGTAGTCCTGTGCCTCTTCCTTGCTCCGCCCCGAGGTGGTCCTGCCAGTCTCCTCGCTGAAGTGCCTGGTTTCCTGCATCACCCGGCCGCCCGCGTCGAGGACGCCGGCCTGCCGCTCGATCTCCGAGCGGACCGCGCGCTCGACCGACCGCAGCGAGTTGACGTTCTTTGTCTCGGTGCGCGTGCCCCACTGCGCGGAGCCGGCCGGGGCGATCGAGGTGTTCACGTCGCACCGCAGCGAGCCCTGCTCCATCCGCACGTCCGAGACGCCGAGCGCGCGCATCAGGTCGCGCAGCTCGGTGACGTATGTCCTGGCCACGACCGGGGCGAGGGCCCCGGTGCCCGGAATCGGCTTGGTGACGACCTCGACCAGCGGAATGCCCGCCCGGTTGTAGTCGACCAGCGAGTAATCGGCGCCGTGAATCCGCCCGGTCGCACCGCCGACGTGCAGCGACTTCCCGGTGTCCTCCTCCAGGTGCACCCGCTCGATGCCCACCCGCACCGTCTGCCCGGCGACCTCCACGTCCAGCCAGCCGTCGACGCACAGCGGCTCGTCGTACTGGGAGATCTGGAAGTTCTTTGGCATATCCGGATAGAAGTAATTCTTGCGGGCGAACCGGCACCAGGTCGCAATCGTGCAGTTCAGCGCGAGGCCAATCCGGATCGTGTACTCGATGGCAGCCCTGTTGATCACCGGCAGCGAGCCGGGCAGTCCCAGGCAGACCGGGCACACCGCCGAGTTCGGCTCCGCCCCGAAGACGGTGGGGCAGCCGCAGAACATCTTGGCCATAGTGCCGAGCTCGACGTGCGTCTCGAGCCCGATGACCGGGTCATACCTAGTGACGGCCTCGTCGAACGGCACCGGCGTGCCCTGCGCCTCGTGCACGGTGTCCGCGGTCATCGTCCTGCCTCCTCGGCCGAGTCCGCCGCCTCGGCCAGGCCCCTGGCCTGCGCGAGCAGCGGAAAGCCGCGCCGCTGGTCGAGTGCGGCCTCGACTGCGGCGCCGACCCGGTACATCCGGTCGTCGGCCAGTACCGGAGCCATGATCTGCAGGCCGACAGGCAGCCCGTCCTCCGGTGCCAGGCCGCACGGGACCGACAACGCCGCGTTGCCAGCGAGGTTGCTCGGGATCGTGCACAGGTCGGCCAGGTACATTGCCATCGGGTCGTCGACCCGCTCACCGATGGCGAAAGCCGTCGTCGGCGTAGTCGGCGACACCAGGACGTCCACTTGGTCGAACGCCGCGGCGAAGTCCCGCGCGATCAGGGTGCGCACCTGCTGCGCCTTGCCGTAGTAGGCGTCGTAGTAGCCGCTGGACAGGGCGTATGTCCCGAGCATGATCCGGCGCTTGACCTCGGCGCCGAAGCCGGCCGCCCTGGTCTGGCTCATGACCTCCTCGGCGCTTGCGCTCCCGTCATCGCCGACCCGCAGGCCGTAGCGCATCGCATCGAACCTGGCCAGGTTGGACGAGCACTCGCTCGGCGCGATCAGGTAGTAGGCCGGCAAGGCGTACGTGAAGTGCGGGCAGGAAAGCTCGACGACCTTGGCGCCCAGCGATTCCAATAGCTCCACAGCCTCGTTGAACCTCGCGAGCACGCCGCTGGCGTAGCCCTCGCCTGAGAGCTCGGCCACCACCCCGATGCGCAGGCCCGCCACGTCAGCGGTTCTGGCCGCGGCGACGACCGGAGGCACCGGCGCATCCAGCGAAGTGGAGTCGAGCGGGTCATGTCCCGAGATCGCCTCGTGCAGCAGCGCCGCGTCCAGCACGGTCCTGGCCAGCGGCCCGGGCGTGTCGAGCGAAGAGGCGAATGCGACAACGCCGTACCTCGACGAGCCGCCGTAAGTCGGCTTGACGCCGACCAGGCCACAGACCGCGCCCGGCTGGCGGATGGATCCGCCGGTGTCGGTGCCGATGCCGAGCGGCGCCTGATAAGCGGCGACTGCGGCGGAAGAGCCCCCCGAGGAGCCCCCTGGCACCCGGGTCAGGTCCCACGGGTTACGGGACGGGCCGAACGCCGAGTTCTCCGTCGACGAGCCCATCGCGAACTCGTCCATGTTGGTCTTGCCGAGTATGACCACTCCGGCATTGCGCAGCCGGGCCGTCACAGTCGCGTCGTACGGCGGCTGCCAGCCAGCGAGAATCTTCGAGCCGCACGTCGTCGGCATGTCTGCCGTGGTGAAGACGTCTTTCAATGCCAGCGGGACGCCAGCCAGCGGGCCGAGCGGCTGGCCCGCGGCACGCCGCGCGTCGACCGCCTGGGCCGCCGCCATCGCCGACTCCTCGGCGACATGCAGGAACGCGTGCACGTGCACGTCGGTCTCGCTGATCCGGTCCAGGTGCGCCTGCGCCAGCTCGGCAGCGGAGACCTCGCCAGCCGAGACCGCCTCGGCCATCTGCGCCGCGGTCAGGGTGACCAGGTCGTCGTTGCCAGCCATGGTCAGTCCTCCGCCAGGATGCGCGGAACCCGGAACCTGCCTAGCTCGGCGGCCGGAGCCTGAGCAAGCGCCAGGTCGGCGCCGAGCGGCGGCACGATGAAGTCCTCTCGGAATACGTTGATCAGCTCCGCGGCGTGGGTGGTCGGCGGGATGCCGGCGGCCGCGACTTCCTGCACCCTTGCCACGGCGGCGATGATCACGTCGAGCTGCCCGGCGAACTGGTCGAGTTCCTCGTCCGTCAGCGCGAGCCGGGAGAGCCTGGCAAGGTGGGCTACTTCATCACGGGTAATGGACACCTGGCCATCCTAGAGGCCGGCCTGCAGGCCGGCCGAACCCATTAAGGCCCCGCCGCACCCGCCAGCTCGCTGTGCTGCTGGTGGCTCTGCTCAGCCTCCGGGCCGGCCAGCTCAGCGTCCGGGCTGGTCAGCTCGGTGTCCGGGCCGGCCAGCTCGGCGTCGGGGTCGGCCACGTCGGCATCCGCCGCTGGAGGTTCGGGATGACTGGGTACGTCCGCCGGCTCGCGGGGCATGTGCTCGGCCAGCCACTGCGTGGCCAGCGCCGCGCTGAGCGGCCGGGCAAAGTGCCAGCCTTGCGCTCCGTCGCAGCCGATGAGCCGCAGTGCCGAGGCAGCGGCATCGTTTTCCACTCCCTCGCCGATCGACCGGATCCCTAGCGACTGGGCGAGCCGGACGAGCGACTCCACTGTCACGGTCCGGTCGGCGCAATCCGGCAGCCCGCTGACCAGCGCCGGGTCGAGCTTCACTTCGCTGATGCCCAGCCTGGTGAGCTGCGCCAGCGAGGAGTAACCGGTACCGAAGTCGTCCAGGCTTATCCCGACGCCCAGTGTTGCCAGCGCCCGGACAGCAGCAGCGGCCTGCGTGTACCGGCCCGACATCACCTGCTCGTCGACCTCAAGCCGCAGTGCCCGGGGGCTCATTCCATGCCGGTCAAGTGCCTCGCTGACGACGTCGGCGAGCGCGGTGCTCAGCAGGTCCCTGGCGGGGAGATTGACGCAGACCTGGACCTGCAGGCCATCCGCCCACCACTGGGCGGCCTGGGCGAGCGCCTTGTCGATCACCTGCTCGGTGAGCTCGCTTGCCAGGTGGGACTGGTCGGCCAGGGAGATGAAGTCGGCTGCCTCCAGCATGCCGCGCTCCGGGTGCGGCCAGCGAGCGAGCGCCTCCATCCCGATCACCTGCTGGTCGGCAAGCAGGACCTTGGGCTGGAAGTACAGCTCGATCTGGTTGGCGCGGATGGCGTCGCTCAGATCGCCCAGGAGCGCCAGCTTGGCCGCCGAGTTGCGGTCTGCGAGTGCGTCGTAGCGCTCGATCCCGCTGCCACGCTCCTTAGCCTGGTACATGGCGACGTCGGCACGCTGCATGAGCTGCTCAAAGGTAGTGGCGTCGTCCGGGTACATCGCGATCCCGATGCTGGCCTCGACCCGGAACGTCATCGACTCAAGCCGCATCGGGTCGGCAAGTGCAGCACGGAGCCTGGATGCCACCTCGCGGGCTGACGCCGGGTCCTTGACCGAGGGCAGCAGCACCGCGAACTCGTCACCGCCAAGCCGCGCGACAACGTCACCTGGCCGCACGCTGTTGGCCAGCCGGTGCGCCACTTTATAGAGGAGCTGGTCTCCGACTGCGTGCCCCAAGGTGTCGTTGACCTGCTTCAGCCCGGTTGCCCTGTCCAGGTCGATCAGCAAGAAGCCGGCCTTGCTGCCGCTGTTCGCCGCCCGGGTCAGCGCCTCGTTCGACCGGCTGGCGAGCAGCTTGCGGTTCAGCAGCCCGGTCAGGTCGTCATGGTTCGCCTGGTGCTCGCGCTGGACCGACACGGCAGCGCTGTAGTAGATGGCGCTGAGCGGGAACACGAACAGGGCGACCAGGACCGCTGACTTGTCCATGGCTATCGTGACCAGTGGCGCGGTGCCGAACAGCACGACGTTCGCGACAGCCTGGTAGCCGAAGTTCGCCCGGACAAGCGCGTTGACAGGCGTGCGCGAGTACAGCGACATCGCGATGGTGACCAGCGTGAAGTTCACGATCAGGTAAGCCGCGCAGGCCAGCATCAGCCCGGCGAGGTGCTTGCAATCGGGCACCAGCCATGGGCTGCCCGCAGTGGGCGGCGCGCCGGCGACCTTGAAGGCGAGCCAGGCTGCGCCCAGGCTCAAGCTGAGCTGAGACGCATTGAACGCGACCCGAAGCGCCCCGCGATGCTGGGTCATGCCGACGATCGCGATGGCAATCGCCCTGAGCAGAACCGCTATCGGGAATCCCCAGAACAGCATCGCCGCCACGCTCATGGTGCGGGAGATGGCGGGCGACTCAGAGCGCGCTGTCCTGCCTGGCGTCGATATCCGCCAGATCTCGCCGGCCAGGATCATGGCCGCCACCACCCAGAACAGCGGGTGCATGACGATGTTGCGCAAGAAATCCCGGTGCAGATGCAGGATCGCTAGGACAAGCAATGCGCCGCCGGCGAGCGAGACAGCGGTCAGGTAGATCCATAGCGGCGAGCCCGGGCTCGGACGGACGTCGCGAGCGTCGTTCTGGTTTCTCATAGCGTCCTCACGGCCGCCGGCTTAACCGGGGGGGTTCCGGTTCGTGAACACTGGGGGCAGCGTACATGTGAAACCACACTTGACGGAGCCAAACGCATACTATCCGTTACTAGGCGACCTTGTGTAGCGATCTGGCTACTCAATGCGAACAAGGCTGGTAGGCACACCATGCGATCGATTGTGAGATCGATTGCCGAAGTGGCATGTGCCGCTGTCACAAGGCACAGGGCTGATGTCGCTCCGTAGTCAGTCGTGCACGAGTAGCCGGCAGCCAGTCCCGCCCAAACCGGACGGCCCGGTTTGCCCTCACTGACCGTGCTCGTGACCGGACGCTCCGCGGGGCGCTAGC
This sequence comes from Streptosporangiaceae bacterium, assembly GCA_030043395.1. The sequence continues at coordinate 2,590 of JASHXW010000387.1, read as the reverse complement.
TGGCCGAGGCCTTCGCCGCGGCGGCGTCCGGGCCGTCCGCGAGGAGCACGCGCAATCCCTCCTCGTCGAGAACCGGCACGCCGAGCGAGGATGCCTTGTCGAGCTTCGAGCCTGGATTGTCGCCAGCCACGACGAAGCTGGTCTTTTTCGACACGGAGCCCGACACCTTGCCGCCGAGCGCCGTGATCGACTCCGCGGCTTCCTCCCTGGTGAGTTCGGCCAGCGTCCCCGTCAGCACGACGGTTACGCCTGCCAGCGGTCCAGACGGCGCGGCGTGGCCTTCACCGGCGCTCGGCGGTCGCCCCGTGAACCCGGGATCGGCCAGCCTGACCCCGGCCTCCCGCCACTTGGCGACGATCTCGCTGTGCCACTGCACCCCGAACCAGTCGATGATCGACCCCGCGATCGTGGGGCCGACCTCGTCGACGCTCATCAGCGTCTCGGCCGGCGCCGAGGCGATCGCGTCGAGCGAGCCGAACGCGGCTGCCAGCGCCCTGGCGGCCGTCGGGCCGACATGGCGGATGGACAGCGCGACCAGCACCCGCCACAGCGGCCGGGCGCGCGCCTCGTCCAGGTTGCGCAGCAGTGCCGTGGCGTTCGCCGTCAACTCCCCGCCGATCGTGACGAAGAACGGGCTCTGCGCGAGCCGCTGCGCCGTCAGCGAGAACACGTCGCCCTCGTCGCTGACAAGGCCAGCGGCAAGCAGCGCCGAGGCGGCCTCGTAACCGAGCACCTCGATGTCGAATGCTCCGCGGCTGGCGATGTGGAACAGGCGCTCGCGTAGCTGGGCTGGGCACGACCGGGTGTTCGGGCACCGCCAGTCCACTTCCTGCGGCTCGCGGGCCAGCGTGGTGCCGCAGCTCGGGCACCGGCTCGGGAACTCGAACGGGTGCTCCTCGCCGGTGCGCAGCTCAGTGACCGGGCCGACCACCTCGGGGATCACGTCACCCGCCTTGCGCAGCACGACCATGTCGCCGACCAGCACGCCCTTGCGCGCGATCTCGTCGGAGTTGTGCAAGGTGGCCCGCTCGACCGTGGAGCCGCTGACCTTGACCGGGGTCATCACGGCGAACGGGGTCACCCGGCCGGTCCTGCCGACGTTCACCCTGATCTCCAGCAGGCGGGTCGTGACCTCCTCAGGCGGGTACTTGTAGGCGATCGCCCACCGTGGCGCGCGGCTGGTGAAGCCGAGCGCCTGCTGCACGGCGACCGGGTCGAGCTTGACCACCACGCCGTCGATCTCGTAAGGCGGGTCATGGCGGTGCTCGGCGTAGTGGGCGACGTACTCGCGGACGCCGTCGATGCCGTCGACGACCTTGTACAGGTCGCTGACCGGCAGGCCCCAGGCCCGCATCTGGTCATACCAGCCGGACTGGCTGTCCGGCCTCGCCGACTGCTCGCCCTCGATCGCGCCCACGCCGTGCAGGATCAGGCCAAGTGGCCTGGATGCGGTGACCGCGGGGTCCTTCTGGCGCAGTGAGCCTGCGGCGGTGTTCCGGGGATTCACGAACGGCGGCTTGCCTGCCGCGACCTGCCGTTCGTTCAGCTCAGCGAACGCTGCCACCGGCAGGTACACCTCACCGCGCACCTCGAGCGTGGCCGGCCAGCCGCTGCCGGCCAGCCTCTCGGGCGCCGAGCTGATCGTCCGCACGTTCGCCGTGACGTCCTCGCCGGTCACGCCGTCGCCGCGGGTCGCCGCGCGCGCCAGCTTGCCGTTCCGGTACACCAGGTCGACGGCGAGCCCGTCGATCTTGAGCTCGCACAGGAACGGCCCGGTGCCACCGAGTCGCTCGGCCCTGGCATACCAGCTGTCGAGCTCCTCGGCGGAGAACGCGTTGTCCAGGCTGAATAGCCGCTCCAGGTGCCGCACCGGCGCGAAGCCCGGGCCCACCTGGCCGCTGACCCGCTGCGTCGGCGAGTCCGGCGTGCGCAGGTCGGGATACTCCTCCTCGAGCTGGCGCAGCTCGCGCATCAGGCTGTCGTACTCAGCGTCGGAGACGACCGGAGCGTCGAGCACGTAGTACCGGTAGTTGTGCTCGGTGAGCTGCTCGGCGACGTCGGCGTGCCGGTGCCTGGCCCCGTCGTCGGCTTGCCGGACGTCGTGGACCTGGCCGTCGTCCTGCGCCAGCGGTCCTAGCTCGGTTTCCTGCTCGCTCACCCAACGCCCTCCTGCATCAGCTCGGGGATCAGCCGGGCAGCCGCCTGGCACTGCGCGAGCACGGCACGTGCCCGGGCCGGCGACACGCCTGCAAGCCCGCACGCCGGGGTCACGACCACCTGGCTGGCCAGGTTGCTTTCCTTCAGGCCGATCCGCCGCCACAGCCCGATCACGGCCGCCGCGGTATCTCTCGCCGCCTGCTCCGGATTTGCCAGATGGCGGCCCGATCCGTTGCTGGCTGGCCCGCCCATCGGGACCGGATCGGTCGGTACCGCCCCGATCAGCATGCCGATCCCCGACTCCACCGCCTCACCCACCGCGTCGTGCGCGGACAGGGGCAGCAGGCCGAGGTCGAAGGAGGCGGCTGCGGCACCGGAGCTTGTTATGCACTCGAAGGGCACTTCGCGAGCGCAGCAGTGCACGATGGCCGGC
>JASHXW010000386.1 GCA_030043395.1 Streptosporangiaceae bacterium | reverse complement strand
AGCGGGAGGTGCCGGTCAGGTACGCCGACGCTCGGTCGATCCGGCGGGCCAGCGGCTGAAGCTGGGCGGCGGTGATCTTGGTCGAGCCGAGCGAGGCTAGCCAGGTGACGCCGTCGGTCGCGAGCCTGCCGCTACTGAACGTGCCGGCAGCGACCAGGAACGGGCCGTACGTGATCGTGCCGCTCTGCAGGCTGATGCCAGAAGGCGCGATCTGGTCCAGGCTCCAGAACTGCGACGTCGTGGCCAGCGGCCGGTACAGGCCGGTCACCTCGAAGCTCACCCGTGCGCTGGACTGCCGGTCCTGCAGCGCGAGCACCTGGCCGAGCCGCAGGTGCAGTGCCTGCGCGACGGAGACGGGAACTGCCGCCTGGATGTCAGGCTGGCTGGCCGAACTCGCGGGCCAGGAACCCGAGGTCAGCTGGACGTGCTGCCTGACCTGGCCGATCGTCGCAGCTTCGACGAGCGAAGTGCTCTTCTGCCCGCGGGCAGGGAAGCCGATCGGGTCAGACCACACCGACTGGTCGAGGCGAAAGCGGATCGGACCGAACACGCGGTGCAGGGTGGCTGGTATCACCGGCTGGTCGATCCGGGCCTGCACCGCGGGGAACGCGCCGTAGATCACGATCGAGGTGCTGCCCGGCGCGCTCGCCAGGTCCGCGGACACTGCCTCCGGTAGGGAACTCGCGGCGAATCCGGCCAGGGCCGCGACCAGCGCCGCAGCGATCAGGGTGCTGACCAGCACGCTCAGCAGAAGCAGGCGCGCCGATCCGATCCGGCGCAGCAGGAACGGACCCCTCGAGATCATGATGTTGCCAGAACACCACGAACCGGATTTCGATCGCATCGCGAGAACCTAACGCCCTGGCAACTATCGTCCCGCCTTCATCTCGTCCGCGCCGCGGGTATTGATCACGCGGTCAGGCTCGATGCCGAACTCCTCGGCCCGCGCGCAGCCGCTGGCCAGCCAGTCGAGCTGGCCAGGAGCATGGGCGTCGCTGTCGATCGCGAACAGGCAGCCGGCCTCGACGGCGAGCCGGAGCAGCCGGTCCGGCGGGTCCTGGCGCTCCGGCCGGCAGTTGATCTCTACCGCCACGCCGTTTTCCCGGCACGCGGCGAACACGCTGTCCGGGTCGAACTCGGACTCGGGCCTGCCGCGTCCGGCGATCATCCGGCCCGTGCAGTGGCCGAGCACGTCAACGTGCGGGTTCGCGATCGCGGTGAGCATGCGCTCGGTCATCTGGTCCGCTGGCATCCGCAGCTTGGAGTGCACGCTGGCGACCACCACGTCGAGGCGGGCGAGCAGGTCGTCACGCTGGTCTAGCGCGCCGTCCTCCAGGATGTCCACCTCGATCCCGGTCAGGATCCGCAGCGGCGTCAGCTCGGCAGTGAGGCGCCCGATCAGCTCGATCTGTTCCTCCAGCCGTTCCGGGCTCAGCCCGTTCGCCACCGTCAGTCGCGGCGAGTGGTCGGTCAGGGCGATCCACTCATGGCCAAGTTCGCGAGCGGCTAGGCCCATCTCGTCGGGCGGGCTGCCGCCATCGGACCAGTCCGAGTGGGTGTGACAGTCGCCGCGCAAGGCCGCGCGCATCGGTGTCTGCTGTGCCGGGGCTTCGTGCGCGAGCAGCCTGGTCAGGTAATCGGGTTCCTCGCCTGCCGCCGCCTGGGCGATGACCTGGGCGGTCGCCTCGCCGATGCCGGGCAGCGCCTGCAGCGTGCCATCCCCCAGCCGGCGTTCGAGCTCGCCAGCCGGCAAGTCCTGGATGACCTGCGCGGCCCGCCGGAACGCACGGACGCGGTAGGTCGGCGCTCCGGAGCGTTCGAGCTGGAAGGCGATCTGGCGCAGCGCCCACACGGGATTCACCGTGCGACCTTACCGTCCAGTAGCCTCAGCGGCACGGTCCTTACAGGCCGAACGAGTACAGGTTGCCGTCCTGGTTGCCGATGTAGACCCTGCCGTTAGCGATCGAAGCCGGTCCCCAGAACTGAGAGCCGGGGTTGTTGTCGGTGAACCTGAACAGGGTCGCGCCGTTGCTCAAGCTGACAGCCAGGACTTCGGTGCCTTCGCCGATGAAGGCCACCCCGGGCACCAGCGTGACGGCCCCGATGACTGCTCCGCTCTGGAGGCACTTGCGCCAGATCGCAGCGCCAGTGGCCGGATTGATCGCGCTGATGCTGCCGGCGCAGAATCCTGAGGACATGGTCACATGGCCGCCCGCGACATACAGCGTGCTGCCGTTCCAGGCGCTCGGGGATATGTCGCCCGTGCCGCACTCCGGGCAACTCCCCGCTGTCGCGATCCTGGTCTCCCACACCGGACCGCTGTCGAGTGCGGACCGACGGAATGCGTAGTACACGCCGTTCTTGTTCTGCAAGCCCACCATGGGAGTTGCGGTTCCGTGAATGGTGGCGGTGAAGAGCGTTGGCGTGGTGCCGAAGTCGCTGTCGGGGCCATGCTGCGACAACGGGACGTTCCAGTGGCTGATCAAGGTCAGCGACGGGCTGACCTTGACTATCGCGACGGCAAGCGGCTCGGCCGACCTGCAGTGAGTGTTGTTGTTACCGGTGGCGAAGTAGATGTCTCCTGAGGTCGGGTCATATGTCGGCGTACCCCAGACGCCGCCTCCGATGCAGCCTTTCGGAACGGTATAGAAGACGCCTTGGATGGCACCCGTGAAGGCGTTCATCTTCACTAGTTCGCCGCGGATAGACGGGCAGCTCCCGAACGAGGAGACACCTTCGTAGATCGAGCCGTTGAGCACCAGCGGCGAACTCCACAGGAAGTACGACGGCGGCGTGCCGAGCTGCCGCCTCCACAGGACCGCGCCGGTCGCGGCGTCGAGCGCGTAGAAGTAGCCGTTGCCCCCGCCCACCAGGTCCACGTTCCTGGCCTTGCCCGCGATGTAGAGCGAGGCGATCGTCGGCGTGCTGCCCACCCCGACGGTGCGCGGATTGCAATGGTCATCGGTGGTCGTCCCCAGGTTGGTCTGCCACAACGACCTGCCTGAGGTGGTGCTCGCGTGCTCGAAGCCGCTCCACGATCCCCAGTAAACGGTGCCGTCGAACTCGATCGGCTCCGCGGAGACGGCGCCAGTTGAGTGGACATGCCAGATCTCGCGTAGCTGCGACGCCGTCGCGGGCGTGATCGCCGTCTCCGCTCCGTCGTAGCCACTGCGCGAGGAGTTGTTCAGGTACGTCCACCAGTTCACGCCCGTCTGCCCGGGCGCCGCCAGGCCCGCGGGTGCGGTCCACATGACCGCTGCGAACACGAGCACGGTCAGTGCGCAGGAGCCGTACGCGAACCTCCGCAGTGTCACTTCATGAACCCCCGTAGGCCAGGGCGCAGCACGCGACGACCATGCCGACAGACCGCTCGCCGAAGCGCGACGTGCGCGCTATTTACCTTTTCGCCATTCGATTGGGCAGATGATTGTGTGATGAATCTTATGGCCAAGATGGATTAGCGAGCCTTCTAATTGCGATTGCGTTAGCGTATCGAGATGGCGTGGCCGGAACGGAACTGGCATATAGGTACCTAACGCCATCGGCGCTGCACGACGACAGTCGCCATGAGGTCTTGTTATCAGCCAGCGGCGGCATCACCACAGGCCATCCGTAGTTCTGCCCGCGCCC
>JASHXW010000385.1 GCA_030043395.1 Streptosporangiaceae bacterium | reverse complement strand
GGAAGGGCTGGCAAGTCACCGCCGAGGTCACGCCGCATCACCTGCTGCTCACCGACGAGCTCGCCGCGGGCTATGACCCCGTCTACAAGGTGAACCCGCCGCTGCGCACGGCGCAGGACGTCGCGGCGCTGCGAGCCGGACTGGCCGACGGCACCATCGACTGCGTCGCCACCGACCACGCGCCGCACCCGGTGGAGGCGAAGGAGAGCGAGTGGTCGCAGGCAGCGTTCGGCATGACCGGGCTAGAGACGGCGCTGCGGGTGGTGCACGAGGCGATGGTGAGCACCGGCCTGCTCGACTGGCCCGAGGTCGCCGACCGGATGTCGGCCAGGCCGGCCGCGATCGGCCGTTTGGGCAACCATGGCCACCCGGTGCAGGCGGGCTCCCCGGCGAACCTGGTGCTGTATGACCCGGCGCCGATCACGACGGTGGATGCGGCCGTGCACGCGTCGCGCAGCCGGAACACGCCCTTTGCCGGCATGAAGCTGCCAGGGCAGGTGATCGCCACGTTCCTGCGGGGCAGGCCGACAGTGCTGGGCGGGAGGCTGGCCTCGTGAGCGCGGGCCACCGGCCGCCCGCGGTGCTCATGCTCGAGGACGGGACGACCTTCTGGGGCACCGCGTTCGGCGCGGAGGGGGAGTCGTTCGGGGAGGCGGTGTTCAACACTGGGATGACCGGCTACCAGGAGACCCTCACCGACCCGTCGTACTGCCGCCAGATCGTCGCGATGACGGCGCCGCACGTCGGCAACACCGGGATCAACGACGAGGACGACGAATCCCGCCGGGTCTGGGTCAGCGGCTTCGTGATCCGCGATCCCAGCCCGATCGCCTCGAACTGGCGGGCAGCTCGCACGCTGGACCAGGAGCTGCGGGCCCAGGGAGTGACGGCGATCGCGGTCAGCGCGACCAGGGCCCTGACCCTGCACCTTCGCGAGCGCGGCGCGATGCGGGCAGCGATCAGCATGGTCCCCTCCGGGCCAGCTGGCAGCGGGGGCGCTGACGGCCTGCTCGAGCGGATACTCGCCAGCCCGCCGATGACAGGCGCCGACCTGGCCCGCGAGGTCAGCACCGCCGAGCCGTACGTCGTGCAACCGCCGCCAGGGACTCCGGCCAGGTACCGGGTAGCCGCCGTCGATCTCGGGATCAAGGCGGCCACCCCGCGGAACATGGCCGCGCTCGGCTGCGAGGTGACGGTGCTTCCGGCCGCCAGCACGGCCAGCGAGATCCTCGCGGCCAGCCCGGACGGGGTGTTCTTCTCCAACGGGCCCGGCGATCCGGCCGCCTGTGGCTACGCCGTCGACGCCGTCCGCGGCGTGCTGGCGGCCGGCGTCCCGCTGTTCGGGATCTGCTTCGGCAGCCAGCTGCTCGGGCGGGCGCTCGGGCTTGGCACCTACAAGCTGCGCTTCGGCCACCGGGGCGTGAACCAGCCCGTCCAGGACCTGCGCACCGGCCGGGTGCAGATCACCAGCCACAACCACGGCTTCGCCGTCGCCATGCCGGGCGGTGAGCCGCACGGCCCGGCGGCCCCGCGCAGGTTCGAGACGGAGTTCGGGCCCGCCGCGGTGACGCACGTGAACCTGACCGACGGGGTCGTCGAGGGACTGGCGCTGCTGGACGCCCCGGCCTTCGCCGTCCAGTACCACCCGGAGGCGGCACCTGGCCCGCACGACGCGACCGGCCTGTTCGGCGAGTTCTGCGAGCTGATGGGGCGCGCGCGATGAGGCGTCATCGCGCGCGCCCGCGCCCAGGGAGGCGCGATGCCCAGGCGTGAGGACATCAAGTCGGTGCTGGTAATCGGCTCCGGGCCGATCGTGATCGGGCAGGCGTGCGAGTTCGACTACTCCGGAACGCAGGCTTGCAGGGTGCTGCGCGAGGAGGGGATCAGGGTCAGCCTGGTCAACTCCAACCCGGCGACGATCATGACCGATCCTGAGTTCGCCGACGCCACCTACATCGAGCCGATCACGACCGACGTCCTGGAGAAGGTGATCGCGGCCGAGCGGCCGGACGCGCTGCTGCCCACCCTGGGCGGCCAGACGGCCCTGAACGCGGCCGTCGCGCTGCACGACGCGGGCACCCTGGCCAGCTACAACGTCGAGCTCATCGGCGCCGACATCGACGCGATCAGGGCCGGCGAGGACCGCAGGCTGTTCAAGGAGATCGTCACCGGCCTCGGCGGCGAGGTGCCGCGCAGCGTCACCTGCCACACCCTGGCCGAGTGCGAGGAGCAAGCAGCCGGGCTGGGCTACCCGGTCGTGGTCAGGCCGTCCTTCACCCTCGGCGGTTCCGGCTCGGGCATCGCCAGGAACCTCGAGGACCTGCGCAGGATCGCCGGCCGCGGGCTGGACGCGAGCCCGGTCGGCGAGGTGCTGCTCGAGGAGTCGATCCTGGGCTGGAAGGAGTACGAGCTCGAGCTGATGCGCGACTGCCACGACAACGTCGTGGTGGTCTGCTCGATCGAGAACGTGGACCCGATGGGCGTGCACACCGGCGACTCGGTGACAGTCGCCCCGGCGATGACGCTTACCGACCGCGAGTACCAGCGGATGCGCGACCAGGCGATTGCGATCCTGCGCGCGGTCGGCGTGGACACCGGCGGATGCAACATCCAGTTCGCGGTGCACCCGCAGACCGGCCGGATGGTCGTGATCGAGCTCAACCCGCGCGTCTCCCGGTCCAGCGCCCTGGCTTCCAAGGCCACGGGCTTCCCCATCGCCAAGATCGCGGCCAGGCTGGCGATCGGCTACACGCTGGACGAGATACGCAACGACATCACCGGGGAGACGCCTGCCAGCTTCGAGCCAGCGCTGGACTACGTGGTCGTCAAGGTGCCGCGCTTCGCGTTCGAGAAGTTCCCTGGCGCGGACCCGGTGCTGACCACGCACATGAAGTCGGTCGGCGAGGCGATGGCCATCGGCCGCTCGTTCGGCGAGGCACTGCAGAAGGCCCTGCGGTCGATGGAGCAGCCCAGCGCCCCGCTGAGCTGGGCGGAGCCGCCAGGCGACCGTGCCGAGCTCACTGCCCGCTGCGCCGTGCCGCACGACGGCCGGATGTCGGCGCTGCACCAGGCGCTGCGCGCCGGCGCCACCGTGGCCGACCTGGCGGGTGCCAGCGGCATCGATCCGTGGTTCATCGAGCGGGTCAAGTGCATCGAAGACCATGCCGAACAAATTCGCCTCGCCGGCTCGCTCACTAAGGCCAGCCTCACGGCCGCGAAATCAGCCGGCTTCTCCGACGTGCAGCTTGCCCAGCTCACCGGGCTGGCCGAGGCCGAGATCAGGGCCCTGCGCGCCGAGCTCGGCGTGCGGCCGACGTATCACATGGTGGACACGTGCGCCGCCGAGTTCGCCGCGGCGACTCCGTACCTGTACTCCAGTTACGACGAACGCAGCGAGGTTCCGCACTCGGACCGGACGAAGGTGATCATCCTCGGCAGCGGCCCGAACCGGATCGGCCAGGGCATCGAGTTCGACTACGCGTGCGTGCACGCCTGCTTCGCGGCCTCCGAGGCGGGATTCGAGACCGTGATGGTGAACTGCAACCCCGAGACGGTCTCCACCGACTACGACACCTCCGACCGCCTGTACTTCGAGCCGCTGACCCTGGAGGACGTGCTGGAGATCGTCGCCGCCGAGCAGGCCTCGGGCACGGTGGCCGGGGTGATCGTCTCGCTCGGCGGCCAGACCCCTCTTGGCCTGGCCAGGGCCCTCGGCGCGGCCGGGGTCCCGATCCTGGGCACCTCGCCCGACGCGATCCACCTGGCCGAGGACCGCGGCGAGTTCAGCGCGGTGCTGGCGGCGGCCGGCCTGCTCGCCCCCAGGCACGGCACGGCCAGGTCGGTACCCGAGGCCGAGGTGGTCGCCGCGGAGATCGGCTATCCGGTGCTGGTGCGCCCGTCCTACGTGCTCGGCGGCCGCGGCATGGAGATCGTCTACGACGAGCCGACGCTGCGTGCCTACGTCCTGCGCGCCACGCAGGCCAGCCCGGAGCACCCGGTGCTGATCGACCGCTTCCTTGACGACGCGATCGAGATCGACGTCGACGCGCTGTACGACGGGCAGGAACTCTACCTCGGCGGCGTGATGGAGCACATCGAGGAGGCCGGGATCCACTCCGGCGACTCGGCCTGCGCGCTGCCGCCGATCACCCTGGGCCAGGAGTACATCGAGGCTGTTCGCCAGTCGACCGAGGCGATCGCCCGCGGAGTCGGCGTCCGCGGTCTGCTGAACGTGCAGTACGCGCTGGCGGCCGGCGTGCTCTACGTGCTGGAGGCCAACCCGCGCGCGTCCCGCACGGTGCCGTTCGTGTCGAAGGCGACGGCCGTCCCGCTGGCCAAGGCGGCGACGAGGATCATGCTGGGCGCCACGATCGCCGAGCTGCGCGCGCAGGGCCTGCTGGCCGCCTCCGGCGACGGCGGGAACCTGCCGTTCGACGCTCCGATCGCGGTGAAGGAGGCGGTGCTGCCGTTCAGCAGGTTCGCCGACGCGACCGGCGCCGGGGTCGACACGCTGCTCGGCCCCGAGATGCGCTCGACCGGCGAGGTGATGGGCCTGGACGAGTTGTTCGGCACCGCGTACGCCAAGTCCCAGGCGGCCGCCTACGGCGCGCTGCCGGTCAAGGGGCG
>JASHXW010000036.1 GCA_030043395.1 Streptosporangiaceae bacterium | reverse complement strand
CGATGATAGCCATGTCTTCACCTGTCCGTGGCTCAGATCGCGCCCGGCTGGCGCGCCGGGTCGGGGAAGCTGTCGCTGGGGCCGCTGAGGGGCGGGTTCTTCTTCTGCCTCTTCTTCCGGTTGCGCCTCATCCGCCTGGCCGCGAGGATCCGTTCCGTGCGCGGGTCCATCGCGTCCCTGATGCCGTCGCCGAGCAGGTTGAACGCCAGCATGGTGATGACCAGCGCCAGGCCGGGCACGAGCGCGAGGGTCAGGTCGGCCTGGTACATGCCGGAGGTGACCGCGTCCGAGAGCATCTGGCCCCAGCTAGCCGTTGGCGGCGGCACGCCGACGCCCAGGTAAGACAGGCCTGCCTCGAAGATGATGTTGTTGGCGATGATCGAGGTCGCGTACACCAGGAGCGGCCCCCACACCTGGGGCAGCAAGTGCACGAGCAGGATGCGCCTTGGCCTCGCGCCGACTGACTTCGCTGCGGCAACGAAGGTCATCTGCTTGGTGGAGATCGTCGCTCCGCGGACGATGCGAGCCGGGTAGTACCAGGTGAACAGCGCGATGATGATCACCACATTGAGCAAGCCCGGGCCGATCACCACGGCCAGCCCGACCGCGAGCAGCAAGTTGGGGAAGGCCATCGCTGTCTCGGTCATCCGGTTGACCACGCTGTCCACCCAGCCGCCGAGGTAGCCGGCCAGCAGCCCGAGGGTGATCCCGATGACCAGCGCAAGCGCGGTGGCCGAGGTGGCGACCAGCAGCGAGATCCGCGCGCCGTAGAGAACCCGGACCAGCGTGTCGCGGCCAAGCTGGTCGGCGCCGAGTATGAACAGGCTGCCGTGCGGGTTGTGAGTGGTGCCGTTCGCCTCGTAGGTGCGCTGCATGATCCCGAGCGGCTTGGCGTCGGCGGAGAGCGCATTGGGGAACTGCTCGTTGGGCCCGTGGCCGGTCAGGTGCGCGGCCAGCGGGCCGCCGATCACGGCGGCGAGGACCAGCAGCACCAGCAAGCCGAGCGCGAACATGGACACCGGGTCGTGCCGCAGCCGCCGCCACGCCGTCGCCCCCAGCCCGGCCGGGCGAGCGCCGCTGCTGCCTCCGGCGCCGCCGGGCTCGAGGTCGATCGCCTTGATGTCGGTGGTCACCGGGCCGCCTCGCTGATCACGGCCCCGGCAGGGGCAGCCTGCGCCGGCGTGGACTGGTCTACGGGAACCCTGGCCGCGGCAGCGCTGGAGGGTGCCGTCGACTCGCGGATGACGAGCTCACCGTCGAGTACCCGCGGCCTGTCAGGAGTGCCTGGAGAAAGCGTCGCATCGACGGCCAGGGCGCCTAGCTGGTACTTAGGCTGGGCGACGGTGGTCAGGCCGGGAATGGTATAGCCGGCGAGCTGGATGTCGTCGATGCCGACGACGGACAGGTCCTCTGGCACCTGCCAGCCTGCCCGGTGCGCGGCGTGCAGCGCGGCGACGGCCGACATGTCGTCGTAGGCCACCATCGCGACGGGCGGCCGCGCGCTGGCGAGGAAGGCCGCGACGGCGGCTTCCCGGCTCGGCATGACCGGGGAGTCTGCTTCGATGACCGGCTGCGGCCACAGTCCCGCCTCGGTCAGCGCCTGCCGGTAGCCCAGGAGGCGCAGCAGGCTCGAGCTCACGTCAGGGCCGCGCAGGTGCACGAAGCTGCGGTGCCGCAGGCCCGCCAGGTGCGCGACGGCCAGCCGTGCAGCGCGGACGTCGTCGAAGGCGATGTGCTGTATTTGCCTGTCTGGCTGGCGCATGCCGAGCCTGGCCGCGTCCTGGAGGGCTGGCTCCTCGCAGAGCCGGCCGAACAGCGAGCGCGGAACGGCCTCGTCACCGTTGATCACCGCGACGTGAATGCCCTCAGCGACCGCTCGCTGAAGGAGCTCGGGCTTTCCCGTCGGCGACACTGCGATGAGCTCGGTCACCTGCTCGGACAAGAACACGTCGAGCGCCGCTGACTCCAGGTCAGAGCGGCCTTCGGTCGCGAAGAACAGCGGCTGATAGCCGAGCTCTCGTGCTCGCCCCTGTATCCCGAGCACGACCTCGCCGATGTAGCCGTCGCCAACGGCTTGCACGACGACGCCGATCAGCGAGGTCGTCTTGGTGCGCAGCCGCCTGGCCGCGGCATGCGGTCGGTACTGCACTTGCTGCGCCACCGCCGCGACGGCATTTCTGGTCGCGAGGCTAATCGCCGGATCGTTCTTCAGCGCCCGGCTCACCGTGGCCGTCGAGACGCCGAGGACTGCGGCGACGTCCTTCATCGTGACCCGCTCGTTCACCGGGACTCCCGGCTGGCCAAGCACTCGGGTCGCGACATTGGGGCGGGCCCTTTCAGGCGCACTGGTCAACGGATTCACGCCTGCCTGATCAGCCGTTAGCCGCACTTCACGCACTAGTTAATCGATTGCGTAAAGGACAAGTACAACACCTGAAACCTCACAGTCAAGGTTTTACGCCTCGCGAATGCCATATCGTTATGTCAACCTGACATACGTCACGTATGTATAAGCACTTCCGGCAAGCTCCTGGCCCTTGGCCCGTCGAGCGGATTCCGGCCG
>JASHXW010000384.1 GCA_030043395.1 Streptosporangiaceae bacterium | reverse complement strand
CCGATGACCGTCGCCGCGTGCGCCTCGGAGCCCTTGCCGCCGTGGACGCCGTCCTCGACCAGCTTCTTGGCGTTGTCCCAGGCACCACCGGAGTTGGCCAGGAACACCGCCATCAGCACGCCGGCCGCGATCGCACCAGCCAGGAAGCTGCCCAGCGGCACGTAGCCGAAGGCGAAGCCGATCACGATCGGGGTCAGCACGGCGAGCAGGCCAGGCGTCGCAAGCTCACGCAGCGAGTCCCGCGTGCAGATGTCGACCACCCGGCCGTACTCGGGCTTCTCGGTGAAGTCCATGATCCCGGGGTGGCGCTTGAACTGGTCCCTGACCTCGAACACGACCCGGCCAGCCGCGCGCCCGACCGCCATGATCGCCAGGCCGGAGAAGAAGAACACGACGGCCGCGCCGATCATCAGGCCTACGAGGGCGTTCGGCTTGTCGATCGACAGGCTGAACGAGCTGGCGGAGTGGCCGAGCTGGGTCAGCGCTTGCTCGACAGTGGTGCGGAAGGCGCCGAACAGGGCGGTGGCGGCGAGCACGGCCGTGGCGATCGCGATGCCCTTGGTGATCGCCTTGGTGGTGTTGCCCACCGCGTCCAGCCGGGTCAGCGTCTGCGCCGCCTCGCCCTCGACCTCGCCGCTCATCTCCGCGATCCCCTGGGCGTTGTCGGAGACCGGGCCGAAGGTGTCCATCGACACGATGACGCCGACCGTGGTCAGCAGGCCAGTTCCGGCCAGCGCGACCGCGAACAGCGCGAGCGTCGGGCTGCCGGTGCCGAGCAGGAACGCGCCGTAAACCGCGGCGCCGATCAGCAGCGCGGAGTAGACCGCGGACTCCAGGCCGACCGAGATGCCGGACAGGATGACCGTCGCGGGCCCGGTGAGCGCGGAGTCGGCGATCTCCTTGACCGGCCGGCGGCTGGTCTCGGTGAAGTAACCGGTGAGCAGCTGGATCGCGCTAGCCAGCAGCAGGCCGATGACGACCGCGCAGATGGCGAAGACCTGCGGGCTGATGTGGTGGTCGCCGAGGATCGTCGGGTCAGTGACGCCTGTCAGCTTGCTGAACTTGGACGGCAGGAAGACGAACGCCGCGATGACCACTAGCACGAGGGAGAAGGCCGCGGACAGGAAGAAGCCCCGGTTGATGGCGGTCATGCCGCTTCGGTCGTTCTTGCGCGGCGCCACGAAGAAGATGCCGGCCACGGCGGTGATCACGCCGCACATCGGCACGATCAGCGGCCACACCAGGCCCTGCGAGCCGAACGCGACCTTGCCGAGGATCAGCGAGGCGACCAGCATGACGGAGTAAGACTCAAACAGGTCGGCCGCCATGCCCGCGCAGTCGCCGACGTTGTCACCCACGTTGTCCGCGATCGTTGCCGCGTTGCGCGGGTCGTCCTCCGGGATGCCCTTCTCGACCTTGCCGACCAAATCGGCGCCGACATCGGCCGCCTTGGTGAAGATCCCGCCGCCGACGCGCATGAACATCGCGAGCAGCGCCGCGCCGAAGCCGAAGCCCTCAAGAACGCTTGAGGCGTTCTGCTTGTAGATGAGCACCACGATCGCGGCGCCGAGCAGGCCAAGGCCGACGGTCAGCATTCCGACGACGCCGCCGGTGCGGAACGCGATCCGCATCGCCGGGCGCTCACCGGCTTCCTTGGCAGCCGCCGCCACCCGCACGTTGCCGCGCACGGCAAGCGACATGCCGGTGAAGCCGACGGACGCCGAGAACAGCGCTCCGATCAGGAAGAAGATCGACCGCCCGATCCTGATGCCGAACGTGTCGGCCGGCAGGGCAAGCAGCACGAAGAAGATCAGGACCACGAAGACGCCTAGGGTCCTGAACTGACGTCGCAGGTAAGCGGCCGCGCCCTCCTGGACCGCCTTGGCGATCTCCTGCATCTTCGGCGTGCCCTCGCTGGCCGCCAGAACATCCCTGATCAGAAACCCGGCCACCGCCAGCGCCAGAACGGCTACGACGGCGACGACCACAACCCAGGTCAGGTTGGATCCGCTCACGGTGGCCACACCACTCGCGAGAGCGGGACCTAGCCTTATCATCTGTCCTCCTCGACGGGGCAAGCCTAGCGTGGGCATGCCACCAGCGCGGCATCCACACGTAGCCCGCTAGTTCATCCGATTTATCGGATATAGCGCGCATATCGCGTAGATCCTGCATATTTCATGCATATCGTGCAAGGTCGCTACCTTGCCAGGGCAGTGCCGGGGAGTCTACGCACCGCAGGCCCATGATGATACCGAGGGTCTCGATGTCACGACGCCGCAATCCCTTCGTGACTAAACGGTAACCGAAAGCAGCACAGGACGCTGCACGAGTCGCCGTCGCGTGGCCGGCCAGCCCGTCGCTCGGGCGTCCCGGCGTCAGGCAGGCGAGCCGGCTGCCAGCGAGTCGGACAGTGGCCAGCTCATCTTCACGCTCGTCCCCGCGGGAGTCTCGCTGATCTGCACGTCGTCCGCAAGCCCGGCGATGACGGCGAGCGAGAACCCGGTCGGGACGATGGCTGGCTCCCCGCTCGGGGCGGCTCCAGAATTGATGACCTCGATCTCGAACCGGCCATCCCGATCCGACAGCACTACCCGGATCGGGTCGCCGAGGTGATGCGCCGCCTGCGCCTCCACGGCCCGCGAGCATGCCTCGCCAACTGCCAGCCTGACCTCGTCGAGCAGGGACTCTGAAACGCCGCTGCGCCTGGCCACGGCTATCGCGACCAGCCGCGCTGTCCGCACATGCGCTGGCAGCGGGGTGAAGGTGACTTCGACAGTTGCCATCTGGTGCCCCGCCGCAGCAGTCTGGCGGCTAATTCTCTGATTTCTTGGCGGTGATCGCCTTGTCCACGCTGCTGTGTATCCCGAAGACCTTGGTCAGGCCAGTGATGCGGAAGATCTTGAGTATCCGCTCCTGCGTGCAGACCAAGTCGAGCGATCCATCGTGGGCACGGACCCGCTTGAGCCCGCCGACCAGGACGCCCAGGCCCGTCGAGTCGAGGAACTCCACCTTTTCCATGTTCACAACGAGCTGGTAATGACCGTTATTCACCAGATCGATGAGCAGCTCGCGAAGACGTGGCGCAGTGTAGACATCGATCTCGCCTTCCACGTCGACGATCTCGATACCGTCCTTGTTGTGGTGATCGAGCTTCAGATCCACAGATTCCTCCAGCGCCATGCGTCCATTATCCCAGCGGCAGGCAGTGCACAATCCCTCCGGCGCGCCGGACGTGCGGCTCCCGCCGGCATTCAACCACGTCCAGACTCCATGTCTATACCAGATCGCGGTTCGTGACATCCGGCCCGCCGATGACAAACTGCTTAGACCATGCCTGATCTGCGCCCGCCAGCCACCGATGCGCCGGCGATTATGGCTGGCCATGACCAATCGCCCGGCGCGCAGGACATCCTGCGGCGAGGCGCCGCGGCCGGACGGCTCACGCACGTCGAGCGGATGGCGGCGAGGCAGGGCGTGCCGGTGCCCTGGCCAGGGTGGCTGACCGAGGACCTGACTGCCGCGTTCGGGCGGCTCGGCATCGCGCAGCCCTGGGCGCACCAGGCCACCGCGGCCGATCATGCCCACGCCGGCCGGAGCGTGATCCTGGCCACCGGTACCGCGTCGGGGAAGTCGCTTGCCTACCTGGCCCCTGCGCTGACGGCCGTGGCCGACGGCGGCACGGTGCTCTACCTGGCACCGACCAGGGCACTGGCCGCCGACCAGCTTGCGCTGATCCGCGCGCTCGGCGCCTGGCCGGGCCGCGGCTTCCAGGCCAGGCTCAGGCCAGCCGTGGTCGACTCGGACACGCCAGCCGCCGAGCGCGCCTGGGCCCGCAAGCACGCGACGTACCTGCTGACCACACCTGACATGCTCCACTTCGGCATGCTGCCGCAGCACCAGCGCTGGAGCGGGTTCTTCCGGCGGCTGCGCTACGTGGTCGTGGACGAGTGCCATGGCTACCGTGGCGTGTTCGGCTCTCACGTCGCTCACGTGCTGCGCAGGCTGCGCCGGGTCGCCGATCTGCACCGCGAGCCAGGATCGCCTGGCCTGGTGTTCGTGCTCGCCTCGGCCACCATCAGCGAGCCGGCCCGGGCGGCCGAGCTGCTCACCGGCATGACGGCCGTGGCAGTCACCGACGACTCAGCGCCGCGTGGCGCGCTGACGTTCGCCATGTGGGAGCCGCCGCTGACCGCGCTGCCTGGCGAGGCGGAGGCACCGCTGCGCCGGACGGCGGTCGCCGAGGCATCCGGGCTGCTCGCTGATCTTGTCCGGGCCGGCGTCCCGTCGATCGCCTTCATCCGGTCACGGCGCGGCGTGGAGGCGGCTGCGGCTTCGGCGCGATCGAGGCTGACCGAGGCGGGCGACGGTGAGCTCGCCCATCGGGTCGCGGCCTACCGGTCCGGGTACCTGCCGCAGGAGCGGCGCGAGCTTGAGCAGGCACTGCGTTCAGGGACAGTGACCGCGCTGGCCGCTACTCCGGCGCTCGAGCTCGGGATCAACATCACCGGGCTCGACGCCGTGCTGATCGCAGGCTGGCCCGGGAGCAGGGCCGCGTTGTGGCAGCAGGCTGGCCGGGCCGGGCGCGAGGGCAAGGAGGCCGTGGCGATCCTGATCGCGCGCAATGACCCACTGGACACCTACCTGGTGCACCATCCGCAGGCACTGCTGCACCGGCCGGTCGAGGCAACCGTTCTCGACCCCGCGAACCCCTACATACTCGGCCCGCACTTGTGCGCGGCGGCCGCGGAAATCCCGCTGACCAGTTCGGACCTGAGCTTGTTCGGCCCGGCAGCAAGCTCGGTGATCGCTGAGCTGGCACGGCAGGGAATGCTCAAGGACCGCGGCGGCAGGTGGCACCTGACCGGCAGGCGCGTCCAGCTCACCGGGCTGCGCGGTTCCGGTGGCAGCCCGGTGCGGATCGTGGAGGAGGCCACGGGCCGGCTGATCGGCACCATGGACGAGCCGTCCGCGCACCTGATGGCGCACGCCGGCGCTGTCTATCCGCATCAAGGCGAGCTGTACCTGGTGACCAGCCTGGACCTGGCCGACGGAGTAGCGCTCGCACGCGCGCACGACCCCGGCTACATCACCTTCGCCAGGGAGCTGACCGAAATCGGCATCAGCGCCGAGCAACAGCGCGCCGACTGGGCGCAGGCCACCATCCACTTCGGCGACGTTCACGTCACCAGGCGCGTCGTCTCGTTCACCAAGCGGGACCCGGACACCGGCCAGCCGCGCGGCGAGGAGGCCCTCGACCTGCCCGCCAGGACGCTGCGCACGCGAGCCGTGTGGTGGACGCTGTCGTCCGATCAGCGGGCCGGCCTTGCTGCCGCCGGCGTCGACGTGCCAGGGGCCGCCCATGCGGCCGAGCACGCGGCGATCGGCTTGCTTCCGCTCATCGCGGCGTGCGACCGCTGGGATGTGGGCGGGGTCTCGACCGAGCTGCACGAGCAGACCGGCAAGCTGACGATCTTCGTCTACGACGGTCACGATGGCGGCGCTGGATTCGCCGAGCGCGGCTTCGGCGCCGCGACGGCCTGGCTGCGAGCTACCCGGATGGCGATCGCTGACTGCGAGTGCGTGACCGGCTGCCCGTCCTGCATCCAGTCGCCGAAGTGCGGCAACGGCAACCAGCCGCTGTCCAAGCCCGGCTCGCTCGCGCTCCTCGACTGCCTGCTGGCCGGAGCCCCGACCGAATAGTCCGCCTTGGGCGGAAATGAGGTGACCCCCGCCGGGGGGGAGAGCGGGGGTCACCGTACGGCCCGGCTCCAGGGGGACAGAGCGAGTCCGTAACTCAGGAAATCCTACGCGCAGCGGGTCAAAGTTACCAGTCAGTCAGAACTAAAGATATTGCTTTTCCAGATGGTCCCATATGCTCCGCACCATGGATACCCCCGTGCCTGGCCCAGGCAGGGCCGAGGCCGCCTTCTTTGACCTAGATAAGACCATAATCTCGAGGTCTAGCACTCTGGCATTCGCTCCGTCCTTTTACCGGCATGGCCTGATCAGCCGGACGCAGGCGCTGCGCGGTGCGTTCGCTCAGCTTGTCTACCGCCTCGGCGGCGCCGACCATCAGCAGATGGAACGGCTCAGGGAGCAGGCCACGCGCCTTTGCAGCGGATGGCACGTGGACCGGGTGGCCGAAATCGTAACGGCGCACCTCGCCGATACCATCGGGCCCCTGGTCTATACCGAGGCGCGCGGGCTGCTTGCCGCCCACCGTGACGCTGGTCGCGATGTGATCATTGTCTCAACGGCCGGACAGGAGATGGTCGCGCCGATCGGCGCCATGCTCGGCGCGACCACGACGATCGCGACGCAGCTGCGGCGGGCCGACGGCAGGTATACCGGCGAGGTCGACTTCTACGCCTACGGCGAGGCGAAGGCGGTGCGGATCCGGCAACTCGCCACCGAGCGCGGCTACGAGCTGGCGAGCTGCTACGCCTACAGTGACTCGCACACGGACCTGCCGATGCTCGAGGCTGTCGGCCATCCGCACGCGGTCAATCCCGATCGCGAGCTCAGGCGGGTCGCGGTTTCCCGCGGCTGGCCGGTCCTGGCGTTCGCCGGGCTGGCTCGGGACATGTGAACGCGAGCATCGATCAAGATCACGAATCCATCACGACTAGGTCTTCCCAAGCTGACCGATCCGTCGTACAAAAGAGTGGACGGACCAACATGGTCCTGGCACGGCAACCGGGCACCCACGCGCGACCAGCCGCGGGAGGCGGCCGAGATAGGCGCACAAGAAGGACCGCGCGTCGTAGCAGTTTGCGACGCAGTGCCCTGTCCGGCAGAACAGGTGCACGCTTGGTAACCCGGTCTGACGTGCCTCAGGCGGCGCCCACCTCGGGCGCCGCCTGCTTCAGTCTTCCGTCCCGCTCGCTGGGTGCGCCCGACGCGCCGAGGCCGCTCGACTGGACGCCGGGCGACTAGCCGGTGCTGGCATGCGGAAGACTGGGTCCCACAGCGAGGAAGGGAGGAACTATGGCCGGAACTGCGGTGCGCGACCGCTCGGATGCCACGCATGAGTCTGTCGGCGATCTCGTCTCGCTTGCCGTCAGCGACATCACGCAGCTCGTCAGGTACGAAGTCGACCTCGCGAAGCTCGAGCTCAAGGCCGATGCCCGCCGGCTGGGCATCGGCGCAGTCCTGCTCGGAGTGGCTGCATTCGTCGGCTGCCTGGTGCTCATGCTGCTGTGCTTTGCGTTCGCCTACGGGCTGATGGCAATCGGGATCTGGGGCTGGGCAGCATTCCTGATCGTCGCGGGCACCTGCGTCGTGCTCGCCGGCCTGGCAGTGCTGATCGGCATCACGCGCTTCAAGCACCTCAGCGCGCTACGTCAGACACGCACGACCGTGTCCGACGACCTGGCGCTGATGAAGCACGGCGATAGCGCTTCACCTGACGGCCAGATGGCGACCAGGTAGCCGATGGCCACCCTCGGCGAGGCCTCGATCTACGTCGAGGGCCCGTGGTCGCATCGGTCAGTGAGCGCCAACGGCACGCGCTTTCACATCGCCGAGAACGGTGACGGCCCGCTCGTCCTGTTGCTGCACGGGTTCCCGCAGTACTGGTGGACATGGCGCCGCCAGCTCCAGACGCTCGGCGACGCCGGGTTCCGTGCCGTCGCGATGGACCTGCGCGGATACGGCGGCAGCGACAAGCCGCCCCGGGGCTACGACCTGATCACCGCCGCATCCGACGCGGCCGGGCTGGTGCGCTCGCTCGGCGAGGCGAACACGGTGGTCGTCGGGCACGACTGGGGCGGCATGATCGCCTGGACCATGGCCGCGTACTTTCCTAAGGTCGTGCGCCGCCTGGCGATCGTGTCGGCCGCTCATCCGCTGCGCCTGCGCTCCGCCGTGCTATCTGACCCGTTCGGCCAGGGCCGGAGTAGCAAGTACGAGCTCGGCTTCCAGATCCCGATCCTGCCCGAGCGCCAGCTGCTGCGCGATCACGCAGAGCGGGTCGGCGAGCTGCTCAGCGCGTGGTCGGGCCCGGGCTGGCCGGATCCAGCCACGGAGCGCAACTACCGCGACGCCATGTCGATCCCGTCGGTCGCGCACCTGGCTCTTGAGTACCACCGGTGGCTGTTCCGGTCGCGGGTGCGGCCAGACGGCGCGCGATACGCCAAGGCCATGCGCAGTCCGGTGCAAGCGCCCACGCTGCAGATCCACGGCGCGCTGGACACCTGCGTCCGGCCTAGTGCCGCGCGCGGCTCGGGCGCCTACGTCGACGCGCCGTACCGATGGCGGCTGATCGACGGGGCTGGTCACTTCCCGCACGAGGAGCTGCCCGACAGGTTCGATTCTGAGCTGCGGGCCTGGCTGGCCGATCCAGAGCCAGAGCGGTGAGCGCGCCGGCCGCCGGCCGGGACCGGGGTGCGCGGGACCGGGATGCGCGGGACCGGGATGCGCGGGACCGGGATGCGCGGGACCGGGATCCGCATGGGCGGCCGAAGAACGCCA